>CALDKL010000029.1 GCA_937898895.1 uncultured Verrucomicrobiae bacterium
CGGAGTGGCCATCTTGGTGAGGCGGTGATTGAACCAGGCGGAGATGACGCTGACCCGGATGCGAGGTTCCAGCGGGGTGAAAAACATCGTCGCCATGCCGCCGAGCGAGACGCCCCACATGCCGACTCGCTCGCCGTCGATACGGGGATCGGCCAGCACGGCGTCGAGCAAATGCTGAAGACGCGCGAATTCGATACCGGGCAGCGTCGTGTCGGCCAGGCGAGTGAGGCGCTCCACCCGGTTGCGACTGGGAACACTGCGCAGGTTGAAGGGAGCGAGCACGGCAAAGCCAGCCTTCACCAATTCGCGTCCGTAGCTGTGATAGGCCGCCTCAGGCGGACCAAAAGGAGTCTCCGGAGTGCTGCCGATCCCGTGCTGGGCGATGACCAGTGCGACGGGGGCCTGTGCGCTGGCTCCGGCGGGCAGGACGAGGATGCCCTCCGCCGTGAGGTCCCCGAGCGGCAGGGTGATCCACTCCCCCTGGATGTCCGCCACCGGCGGATGCGGACGCTTCGCGAGGGGGCCGGCTTTTTTCAAGGTCGGCGGATGGAGCAACTGCCGCCAACGCTCGCGATTGGACTCCACACTTTTCACCAGCGCCTCGGGACTGCTGTAGTCTCGCTTCCACGCCTTCGCGGCCCGCTCGGCATAGCCGTCCACGATCCAGCGGCGCATGTGTGTCTCCAGTTGGGCGGCGTAGTTGTCGTTGCGCTGCTGGATGGCCGGATCTTCGTCCGCCTGTTTTGCCGCAGTGGACGGGGTCGCTTTGTTCTGAGCAGAGGCGGTGAGTGTCAGGGCAGCGACAGCGAGAGCACAGAACGGTTTCATGGTGGAAACACTATTTCGCCCGCCATCGCTTCCTGCAAGGCGAGAATCTGCCGGGCGATCTGCCTGGAATCAATGGGGCACTGGTTGTCCTGCCCATGATTGAAGGGGCTCCACCTCTGGCGCTGGTGAGGGATCTCCTTCAAGCGAGAAGCGCACGGCGATCGTGAGATTGTTCTCTGTGTCAGCGGCCACGCGGATCAACAGCTTGCGCGTGTCGGGTGTGGGATAGGACGGTGGCTCCAACTGGACTTCCTTCACCTCGAACACAGCGGATGCGGGCGAGAGAATGGAGGCTTTGAGTTTCCGGCCACTCTTGCTGAGGATCGCCTCCCGGCCTTGGAGGGCCACTGCTGCCTGGGTATGCATGCCCCAGACAAGAGTGTCTTTGCCCGGTTGGGTGATTTCGTCCTGGATCAGGATGGAAGGAGTGGCACCCCGGATCAACCTCACACCGCGACGCACCTGACGGGCCTGGGGGAATCCTTTGGACAGGTCCAGCACGGCCTGGCCACGCTCCGGTGTGGAAAGGAAGGTCTCGACGAACCCGGTCCCATCCAATGCCTGATTCTGATCGTTCCAGGTCAGGACATTCTGACCTGCGGAGGAGGTGCGGTAGTGGGTGAAGCGTTCCTTGCCGAAGTAGCCTTCGAGGCCGTAGTTGTCCGCTCCCAACTCCGTGGCCCAGCGCACCCCGAGAGCATCAATGACGAAGGTGCCCAGGTCGAGATTTCCGTGGCTGAAGCGATTGTCCCCGCCCTTTGCGGACACGGAGATGGCGTTGTCGTCCCATCCGGTGCGCAGGCTCACTACCTCGATCCGGCGGAAGACGCGGTCCAGCGGCGCTTGCTGCCAGTCCTGCGTCCCGGACTCGCGGTGGAACCACAGCAGTGCATGGGCGGATCCGAACCATGTAGATGCCTTGCTGGACGCTCCGGATCGATCCACATGACTCTTCAGCATCGAAGAGTAATCGGGGCGTCGATACGTCTTTCCCAGCCAGAGAAATGCGGTGCGGTTGAAATCATTCGCGCCGCCATCGGCGAAGTTGAAGCTCTTTCCCGTGCCTCCCATGAGGTGCTGCATGAACTCCGCCCCGAGATTCAGCCCGGGCGACTGGCTGATGCCGCCGTCGGAACCCGTGGCGGTGCGCAGCGCCTCAGCGGCAGTGATGACGTAGTTTGTGGCGTATTCCCAGTAGCCGGGTCCCTCGTCCCAGGCACCATCGGGCAGGTAGAGATTCATGGCTGGCTCCAGGCTCTCCATGGCGGCGTCGAGAATCTGGCCTGCGCTGCGGGGTTCGTCATCCGCCACGGCCAGCGCGGCAGCAATCAGACCGCCGTTGCAGACATGATTCCAGTTGTTGAGATGTTCGCTGCGATGCCAGCCATTGGGCATGGCATACCTCTCCTGGGCCGGCTGAAACGCCATCTCGACCAGTGCCTTCCGGATGGTGGAGCGTTCGGTATCGCTGAGTTGATCGTAAAACCAGTCGTATCCGACACCCACACCGTGGGCCATTTCTCCTACGTCCAGAAAGTGGGAAGGGTTCCAGTCCTTGAAGGAACAGACGTTGAGCACTTCCTTGATCGCACGGGCGGCCCACTTCGGGTCGCCATCCAGACGACTCAGCACCCCCAGTGTGTACACTCTACCCACCAGGTCGCGCGATGTGCCCAGCAGTCGCACGCCGTCCGGCAGGACGTGCTCCAGCGGAGGGGCGGTCAGCATTTCGGTCCCGGATGCAACGACTTGAGCATAGATTTTCTTGGCGATGGGGTCGGAAGCGACGAGTTCCTTCAGCCTCGGCCAGTCCTCCGTGCGCATCATCAGACGCGGATGGCCAGGGTGCAGATTTTTCAGCAAGGATCGTCCGCTCTCGAGTTTCGCTTTCTCGTTTTTGATTGGGGCGGGATACTGCGCTACCCAACCTGCGGGTTTCTGCCCCTCCAATGCCGCCAGGGAAGGATCTGCCTGCTGGACGTAAGCCACATCCGCTGCGCTGAAACTGCCCAGCGGCACGACAAACTCCCGGCCATCCTCCAGGCGGATTTTCACGTTCGATGCCGCCGCATCGAAGGCAATCAACGTGGCCTTGATCTTGCGCCCCTGCGGATCGGTCCATTCTCGCAGAGCGGGAGCAGCGGCTGGAGATCGCCGAGCTTTCATCGACGCCAACGGAGCCTGAGTGGTGGCGGTGACCTTGAAATTGTCGATGGTGATTTCGCCAAGATTGTTCGGCCCGGCGAAGCCGAGGGCGAACTCATCGAAGGAAGATGTGAGGAGATTTGCGGCAGACTCGGACATCGCGGTCAGTTGCCGATCATCCTCCTGGCAAACCATTTCCAGTGCACCCTCCGCCCCCCGCTTCACGGTGAGACGCAGGTGGTGTTTCGCGCCATCGGCGGAGATGGCCGGGCCACGCTGGTTGCTGCCGACTTGCTGGATGCCTGCGGGTGCAGGGCCTCCCAGAACACCGTCGCCTGCGGCCTCGCGGAAGCAGTCGCTGTCACGCATACCTGCCGTGCCTCCCGCATTCGTGCTCACGCCGTAGCCCGTGTCGTCATTGAATTCGTGGGCTGCCATAACCGAGGTGCGCAGAGTGCCGCCGGAATCATACAGCCCGAAACGCAGCCCGCCGCCCGTCTTGGACAATCCGACGGGCAATCGGAAGTCAAACTCCACCGTCAGCGTATCGCCCTCGGCAGCCAACGGCACCCTCGGAAAAGGAGTGGCGACGGTCGCAAAGTCCGTTTTGGACTTGAGGTGCAGCGCCCGACCCTCCCCCAACCCCAGATCACCTTCTACAGTCTGCATCTCTTGATTCCCCGAGAACCACACCAGTCCCTGCGCGTCTCCACCAATCGGAGTCTGATAAAGCATGCCGTCCGAACACGGGTCGTTCGCGACAACCTGTTCCTCGGCCATCGACGCGGA
>CALDKL010000030.1 GCA_937898895.1 uncultured Verrucomicrobiae bacterium
AGGGGGGATTCACTCATCGGTGCCCATCGTGAACCGTGCTGGGGACGCCCGCAACGCTTTTTCCCTTCCCGGAAGGACTGCAAAAACCACTTGCCCGCCCCCTGGGGCATCCTTATCGATGGGAAAAACCATGATTCTTTCTGATTCCGAAATCCTCGCGGCAATGGAGCGGGGTGAAATCGTCATCTCCCCCTACCGCAGGGAATGCCTAGGGACAAACAGCTACGATGTCCACCTCAGCAAACACCTCGCCACCTATCGCAACCGCGTCCTCGATGCGAAGGCGCACAATGAAATCGACCATTTCGAGATTCCTCCGGAGGGCTACGTGCTCGAACCGCAGATCAACTACCTCGGCTCGACCATCGAGTATACCGAGACCCACGCCACCGTGCCCTTCCTCGAGGGCAAATCGAGCGTCGGGCGTCTCGGTATTGACATTCATGCCACGGCCGGCAAAGGCGACGTCGGGTTTTGCAATTACTGGACCCTCGAAATCTCCGTGAAACAGCCCGTCCGCGTTTACGAGGGCATGCCCATCGGTCAGCTGATCTATTTCCTCGTCCAGGGAGATGTCCTCACCCACTACCACTCGAAGGGATCGGCGAAGTACAACGACCGCACCCACCTCCCGGTGGAGTCCATGATGTGGCGGAATCAATTCTGACGGGCATGTCTTCCGTCTTGCCTGCCCTACCCGCCTCCCCCATACTCCCCGCGTGATCCTCGATGTGGAAAAATTCATCGCGCGGGAACGCGTCTTTTGGGACGAGTTGTCCGGCTTGCTGAGTCTGCAGGACAATCAGCCCGACCGCCGTCCTCCGCTCGAGGAGGCGAAACGATTCTATTATCTCTACCAGCGGACCTCTTCCGATCTCGTAAAGCTGAAAACATTCGCGGGAGAGGCAGAGACAACCCGTTTCCTGGAGCGTCTCGTATCGCGTGCCTACAGCCGACTTCATGAGGACGGGGGCGAGACGGTGCGCTTCCGTCCGTGGCAATGGCTCACGCGGACCTTTCCGGCAACCTTTCGTCGGCATGGAATCGCCTTCGCCCTTTCCTGCGGCACCTTCTGGTTCGGGGCTGCCTTCGGGGCGGCGGCATTGACGCTGAATCCCGACACGAAAGCGGACTTCATTCCCCCGCAGTTTTCCCACCTCAATGAAAAGCCCTCGAAGCGGGTTGAGCGCGAGGAAAAGCAGGATTTCGACGCATTCCAGGGTCGGCACGCCTTCTCCGCCCAGTTGATGACTCACAACACGAAAGTGACGATCCTCACGATGGTGACGGGATTTTTGTGGGGCATCTTCACCTTCATCCTCCTGTTCTACAACGGCATCCTCATCGGCGTGATTCTCTGCGATTACCTTGGCGACGGACAGGGGATCTTCCTGACGGCCTGGCTCCTCCCCCACGGATCCTTCGAACTGCCTGCAATCTTCATCGGTGGCCAGGCAGGCCTCGTCATCGCCCGGACCATGTTCGGTTGGGGAACCAATCTGCGCCTCCGCGAGCGCTTCGCCCGGATCCGCGGAGATCTGCTCACTCTCATGGGGGGTGCCGCCCTGCTCCTGGTCTGGGCGGGTATCGTCGAATCGTTCCTCTCCCAATATCACGACCCCCGCTTTTACCCGTGGAAAATCGGGCTCGGCGCGGCGCAATTGACTGCCCTGGTTCTCTTCCTGACCCTCTGTGGGCGGAGGGTGAACCCCACCCCTCTCGAGTGATGCTGGGAAAAACGACATCGCTGCGCGTGCTTACCCCCGAAGGCGTCGCATTCGAAATCCCGATTGCGAGTCCCTTCAGCCGCTGCCTGGCCCTCGCCATCGACGTGGCGGTCGTCATCGCCCTGACCGTGCTCGCCATCCAGATTCTCACGGCGGCGCAGATCATGGTCTCGGGCATACCCGTGCTCGGCCGTGTCCTCAGCGATTTCGGTTCGGGTGCGTTTATCGTGATCCAGTTCACCATCTCCACGGGATACGGCATGGTCACGGAGTGGCTCTGGTCGGGTCGAACTCTCGGAAAGCGGCTCATGAAGCTGCGCGTCATCGACGAACGGGGGCTTTCGCTGGGATGGAAGCAGGTCATCATCCGCAATCTGTTCCGACTCCTCGACATGATGCCCTCGACCTTCTATCTGCTCGGGGGAATCTCCTGCCTGATCACAAAACGTTGCCAGAGAATTGGCGACATCGCGGCGGGAACACTCGTCATCCGCGAGGTCGAAGTCGCCACACCCGCGATTGAGGAATTTGACAGGGCGGAGAAAAACTCGTTTGCGACAATGCCTCATCTCGAGGCGCGCCTTCGCCGACATACCACGCCGGAGGAGGCACGGATTGTCCTCGATGCGGTGACGCGACGCAACGATCTCGATCCCGAAGCCCGCCTTCTCCTGTTCGCCGAACTCGCTGACTACTTTCGCGGATTCGCGGAATTTCCCGAAGAAATCACCATCGGATTGTCGGATGAACAATATGTGCGAAACATCGCCTCGACCTTGTTTCACCGGGCCAGCGTGTGATTCCGGTCGTCTCCGTTCCCGTCTCGCCCTCTTCCTCGCTGTGGCACCGCGGAATTCATCGGCTGAGGTCTTCCTGCCGCAGAACCTTGAATCCCGACTCGTAGAACATGGCTCGACCAAAGTCATTGTCTTCAACCCCGAGAACGAGAGCCGAAAATCCTCCCGGCTGCGTCAGCAAGGGATAGATAAAATGGATGTTCGTCTCTGCCTTGAGCAGAGTGCGGAGACAGTCGGGCATCTGCTCGGGGCCCTCGCGCAAAGCCACGACGAGAACATCCATGGTGTTGAACGGAATGCCTTTCTCGATAAAGACGGTCTCGACGGTGAAGGGGTCACTCACGACGAGACGCACCACGGTATTGTCGATGGAGTCCTGCACGGAGAGTCCGAGGACCACGACATGACTTGCGCGAAGGAGGTCAAGTATCGAGACCAGGGACCCC
>CALDKL010000031.1 GCA_937898895.1 uncultured Verrucomicrobiae bacterium
AAGGGGAGGTTTCTCATTGCCAGTGCGACTTCGCGCCGCACGGCGGGATCGGGATCGGCGACAAGTGCCGTCGCCGCCCCCGAAATGTCGAGTCCGGCCCGGCGCATCGCACGAAAAGCGGCGATCTTGCGCGGGGTCGTCGGCTGGTCGGCGGGATACCCGGCCAGGCGCGGTCCACTGATGCCGAGTTGGTAGAGCAGATGAATGGCGCGGCCCTGGAGGTAGGGGTTGGGATCCCTGAGAAGTTCGGCGACAGGATCGAGGGCGGCGCGTCCTTTTGCCTTCAAGCCCTGGAAGCCGATCGCGCGGACATTCACCGCCGGTGACCTGAGCGCCTCGATGAGCCCCGCGATGGTGTCCGGATCGATCTTGGGAACGACTGGCCTGAAGCCCTTTGGCGCGATGCGGTAGACCGTTCCCGAACAAGTCGCATCGAGATCCTGGTGGCCACCTACCCGAGCATCATACCAGTCGGTGACGTAAAGGGCTCCGTCGGGTCCCACCGCGATGTCAGAGGGACGAAAGAGGGTGCGCTGCTGGCGGTTCACGCTTTTGTCTCCCCCGAGGAAATCGGATCCCGCGAATTCTTTCGCCGGATTGCTCGTCAGGAAATCGATGCGTTCAAGCCGGAAGCCTGCACCCGACTGTTTCGGCTGGTAAGCGAAGACGACGTTCCGACCCGCCTCGCAGGCGAGAAAGGTGCCGATCCACGAATCTCCGAGGGCTCCGTTTTCGTAAAAGACGTTGCCGGTGGGCGAGCCTCCTCCGTAGACGTCGCCCGCCGGAGTGATCCCCGGATCTTCCTGCCGCCATTCCGCCACGGGAATGGTCTGACCGGGGCGCTTGTCCGCATTCCAGGTGCGTTGGCCGTCGTTGGAGGCGAAGCCGAAATTCGCATATTCCATCACCCAGGAGACCCGGCAGGCAGGCGGATCGTCGTTGTCGTTCTGGAAGATGTCTCCGAGCGAGGTCACGGATTGCTCATAGGAGTTGCGGTAGTTGTGCCCGATGATTTCGGCGTGGGTGCCGTCGGGGTTCATGCGAACGGTGAAGCCGCCGACATAGACGTGTCCGTCGCTGCTTGGTTTGCCGGCGAGGACATCGGGATTGTGGGGGAACTCGAAAGGGCCGATGGGCCTGGGACGATAGGGGCCGAAAATCGTGAAGGTCTCTCCCGATTTGTCCGTGAACTGGCCGCCGGTGTTTCCCGAATTGAAATACCATTTTCCATCCGGTCCGACGGTGACGGAGTGGAGGGAATGATCATGGTTCTGCCCACTGAATCCGGTGAGGAGGATCTCTCGTGTGTCTTTGTCAGGATCAAACTTCAGGTCGCGATCCGTGTCGGTGTATACGAGAAGGTGGGGTGGCTGCGAGACGACGATCCGGTTGTCGATCACGGCGACTCCAAGGGGAGCGATCAGGAGGGGGTCCTGCACGAAGGTGTGGCTCTTGTCGCATTGTCCGTCGCCATCGCTGTCCTCGAGCACGACGATGCGATCACCCTCGGGGCGGCGATCGAAATGACTTCGATAGCGCACCCCTTCGGCGACCCAGATGCGTCCGGCGTGGTCGATGTCGAGATTGGTCGGATTGTAGAGATGGGGTGAGGTCGCCCAGACCGTGACCTCGAGTCCCTCGGGAGCAACAAAGAGGTTGTTCGGCAGGGTTTCGGCAGGCGCGTCAGGGAACGCCCTGGCGGTCTCCTGGGCGAGGACTGGAGAAGAAAGGAGCAGAAGCAGGCCGAGGAGACGGGTCATGACAGGAAAGGGGGAAAAAGCGCAAAGGCTAGGGAAGCGCAAACTCCCCCCGGCGGTCAAGAACGGATTGGCGTGGGTTTGCAGGTGGGATCACCCTCCTCCGCTCGCTGGTTGAAGATCCGTTGGTGCCGATCCTCCGGATTGCAGCCACTGCTCGACTTGATCGATCCTGGACACATCGTCCATCAATCCATCGGGTCGCCCCGTTTCCAACTCGTTACGGCTCGCCGCACCAGTGGCGACGGCGAGGACTTTGGCTCCGAATGCCCTCGCACAGGCGATATCCCGAAGCGTGTCGCCGATTACGACGATGTCCTCTGCGGGAAAGTTCTCGCCGAAGACTTCCACCGCGCGGCGGCGGGCGATGGGACCGAGTTCGTTGCGGTCGTGGTGATCGTCGCCATAGGCTCCGGCGGCGGCGGTAAAATGACGATCCAGCCCGAAGTGACGCAGTTTGATTGCGGCACCCTTCCGCAGGTTTCCGGTGAGGAGGCCGAGACAATATCCTCCATGCCCTGACAAACGCTCCAAACACTCCGCGACTCCGGGCAGGCTTCGTCCCCGCCCTGCGTTCGAAGACAGGTGAAGCTGACGTTCGAGGTGTGTGGTGTAAGAGGCGTAGAAATGGTCGCGCCGTTCGCGGGAATCCTCGATCCGAAAATGGTCGAAGAGCCTTCGCGCCACGCCGTGGTCGGTGGCCCCACCGAGATCGAGAGACGGGAAGGAGGCGTCGCAATGCTCGGGAAAGGCTTCCCAGAATCCATCCCGGAGCGAGGCGAGACCGACTCCTCCGGTGTCGACCAGAGTGCCGTCGATGTCGAAAAGGAGAAGTTTGCGAGGACGTTTCACGCCGGGATCAGGAGATCATTTTGACTCCTCTTCGTCGCTGCCCTCGGAATCATCGTCCTCCTCTTCGTCGATTTCCTCGTCGTCGAAATCCTCATCGTCGTCGTCATCGTCGTCGTCGTCGTCGTCGTAGGCATCGACGGCGGCTTCGGTTTCGGCGAGGTCGAATTTTGTGCCATCCTTGCGGAAGCGGCGCTTCTGCTTGTCGGCGGCAAGCGGGGAGACCATCATGAGGATGTTCCGATTGTTGAGCTTCGGCTCGAGATCGATGTGGGCCATGCCGGAGAGGTCGATCTTGACCTTCTCCATGAGGTCGAAACCGAGTTCCTTGTGCGCCATCTGACGTCCCTTGAACTGAAGCTGGATCCGGACCTTGAAGCCGTGCGCGAGGAAATCCTCGGCATGCATCA
>CALDKL010000032.1 GCA_937898895.1 uncultured Verrucomicrobiae bacterium
TTTTTTACGTTTTAAAAATCAGCGCGCTTCGCTCGATTCTTTTTAAGATCGCGGGCCTCTTTTCCACCTTCTGCGTGACTCGTCGGTCGTTGAGCTCGCTCAACTCCCTCCTCTCGCCTTGAAGTTGAAAACGATTCCTCACGAATTTTGCACACGTATGTAGCGATCACCACACTGGCATTTCTCATTCCCCTACCCCGACCATGAACGACGACCCGGTTCCGAACGCCGCCCTCGACCGCGCCCGTCGCAAAGCCTACCTCCGCCTCCTCCCGCTGCTCTTCGTCAGCTACATGATCGCCTACATCGATCGGCAGAATATCGCCGTGGCGAAACTGACAATGACGAGAGACCTTCCCGGATTCGACAACGCAGTCATCGGATTCGGTGCGGGGATCTTTTTCTGGGGCTACTTCCTCCTCGAGATTCCGGGAACTCTCATGGTCGAACGATGGAGTGCACGGAAGTGGATCTGTCGCATCATGGTCACCTGGGGGCTCATGGCCGGATTGACAGCCGCCGTGCAGACTCCGACTCAGTTCTACACCGTTCGCTTTCTCCTCGGCCTGGCCGAAGCCGGATTCTTCCCAGGGATCATTGTCTACCTCACCCACTGGTTCCCCAGCCGCGACCGAGCGCGCACCCTCGCCATCTTTCTCATCGCCACTCCCGTGGCCCAGATCATCAGTCCGAAGATCTCCTACGAACTCCTCAAGATCGGCAGCGATGCCGATCATCCCGCGATCCTCGGCATGGTTGGCTGGCAATGGGTCTACGTCTTTTGGGCGATCCCGGCAGTGATCCTCGGCTTCGTCGTGCTCTTCTGCATGACGGACAAACCAGGGCAGGCAAAGTGGCTCACCAGGGAAGAGAGCGAAGCCCTCGAGGGTGAACTGGAACGCGAACGCACCGAGACGCAGAAGGGAAAGAAGATGACCTTGCTCGAGGCACTGAGACATCCAAAGGCCCTCATCCTGGCATTGATCTATTTCTGCACCGTCACCGGGAGCTATGGAATCGAGTTTTTCATGCCCAGTATCCTCAAAGACTGGTACGACATGGACCTGAACAAGGTCACCTGGCTGATCATAATCCCTCCGGTGGCGGCCATGATCGGACAACTCCTTGCCGGCCAGAGTTCCGACCGATTCCAGGAGCGACGCTGGCACGCCATCGTCCCCATCCTCATCGGCTCCGCCGCTCTCGGGCTCATGCCTCTGACCCAGGGAAACCTCGTCCTCACGATGATCTGCCTCGTGCTCGCCTTCACCGGTTTCAAGAGTTACATGCCGGCGTTCTGGGCTTTTCCCAGTCTCTTCCTCACCGGAACGGCGGCGGCCGGCAGCATCGGCCTGATCAACTCCATCGGAAACCTCGGCGGATTCTTCGGTCCTGCCGTGCTCGGTTTTGTCGAAAAGACGACGGGGTCCTTCGTCGGAGGACTCTACTACCTTTCTGGTTCGATGCTCGTCGCAGCCTCCGTGATCTTTTTTCTCGGCATCGGAAAGCAGCGCAAAGGCACCGACTGAGGCAAAGGCGAAGCTGGCGTTTGCCGGGGTTCGGCGGTAGTTTCGCCCACCGAACCCTGTCTCGTCCGTGAGCAAACCCTCTTCACCCTCCTCGATCCTGCCGCGCACCGCGATCCTCAATCTCGTCGGACTCACGCCGCGCCACCTCACGCCAGACATGCCTTTCCTGCGGCGCTTTCTCGCCCGGGAAGGAATGAAGCTCGTCCACGTCACCCCCCTATTGCCTGCCGTAACCTCAACGATGCAGGCAACCTACCTGACAGGCGCACCACCGGGCGAACATGGAATGGTCGGCAACATGTGGTATGACAGGACCTATGCGGAGCATCGCTGCTGGAAGCAATCCAACCACCTTGTGAAGGGCAAAAAACTTTGGGAGCACCTCCGCGAAGAGGATTCGGCCTACACCTGCGCGAAATTGTTCTGGTGGAACAATCTGTATTCTACAGCCGACTATCAGGCCACCCCTCGACCGATCTATCGTGCCGATGGCAAGAAACTCTTCGACATCCAGACCTGGCCGATGGAAGCGCGGAAAAGACTCTCCCGCAAGCTCGGCAAATTTCCTTTTCCCGCCTTCTGGGGGCCGATGGCGGGAATCGAATCGAGCCGATGGATCGCGCAGGCGGCAAAGTGGTTCGAAGATCAGTTTTCCCCGAGTCTCCATCTCGTCTACCTGCCCCACCTCGACTACAATCTCCAGCGGATCGGCCCCGAGTCCCCCGCGATCAGCGACGATCTCCAGGCCATCGACCGGGTCACCGAAGAGCTTGTCACCCATCTCGAGTCGCGCGGCGTGCGTGTCGTTATCCTCAGCGAATACGGCATCACCCAGGTCGACCGGGCGATCCACCTGAACCGCATCTTTCGCGAGAAGGGCTGGATCACCTGGCGCGACGAACTCGGTCGCGAAATGATTGACCTCGGCAACTGCCGGGCCTTCGCCATTCCCGATCACCAGGTCGCGCACATCTACGTGAACGATCCCACGATCCTCGAAGAAGTCGCCGCGACGGTGCGCAGGGTCGAAGGCGTCTGCGCTGTCTACGACCGCGAAGAACAGGAAGACCTCGGTCTCGCCCACGAACGGAGCGGCGATCTCGTCGCGGTGAGCGACGAGCGGAGTTGGTTCACCTACTACTGGTGGAAGAAGGATCGCCGCGCCCCCGACTACGCCCGTTGCGTCGACATTCACCGCAAACCCGGCTACGATCCCGTGGAGCTGTTTGTGAATCCGAGACTCTGGTTTCCCAAGGCGGCCATCGCCTGGAGGATCCTGAAGAAAGTGCTCGGCTTCCGCATGTTGATGAACGTGATCCCGCTCGACGCGAGCCTTGTGAAGGGATCGCACGGCTGCATCCCGAAGCACCGCGAAGACCACCCCGTCCTCATCGGCGCATTCTCCGATCTGGAAAACGGGGCGACAATCGCCGCGACAGAAGTGTTTCGCAGTCTGTTAGGCTATTGCCGGGGCGGAGCCACCCCCCCGTCGAACGGTCCGGCGGAATGAGATCCGGTATCGGCGTCGCCTGGTCGAGCACCAACGAGAAGCCGGATTCCACATCGGGAGGCGAAACGATCCCCGCCAAACGACGGATCACCCCATCATACCCGCTGCGGCCAGGACCGTTTCCTGAACCATCAGATCGTGGGAGGAGGGCCAGGGATTCCGTTTCTCCCCTCGCACCACAGACGCCAACTCGGCGGCATCCCCGACATAGCGGCGAAAGGGTTGATCGAACGCAATCTCGCTGGTTCCCTTGGGATAGAGACGCTCCCCGTTTCCGAAAGAGCGTTCCTGGGAGAGCGAAAGCGTTACGACGGGATTGTCGAGCGGCTGGACATGAAAGGTGCCTTCGGTGCCGCAGACGGTGAAATGCCTCCGTGTGCCTCCCTCGACCTCGAGTCCGGTGGTGCGCACCGTGGCGGTGGCCTTCGGATACTCTAGGACGGCGAGCATATTGTCGACGAGAGTGTCGTCGGGCAGGTCGAGGGAGCGGCGCGGAAAAGGCACCACGCGCTCGGGCTTTCCAAGTACGGCCACGGTGAGGTCGATGAGGTGACAGCCCAGTTCAAACATGGTTCCGCCCGGAAACTCATCCAGTTCGCTCCGGTCCTGGGGCGGGATCACTTTTGACATCACCGCGTGGGTTTCAAAAACTTCGCCCAACCATCCCGCCGCGAGGATGCGGCGCAGCAGCCGGATCGCCGGATTGTATCGATACATGTATCCCATTTGCACGACGAGCCCCTTGGAATCGGCCCGTTTCAGGATCTCGCGGTATTCCGCCATTGCCGCTCCGGCAGGTTTGTCGAGGTGGACGTGGAAACCGGCATCGATGCCGACACGCGCGTAGCGCAGGAGATCACGAACACGCGACTCCACGCCGATGACGCGCAGGCCTGGCGTCCCCAATGCCTCATCCAGGTTCAAAAAGGGATAGCTTCGAAAGATCCGGTTTTTCCCGGCAGCCACCCGCAGATCCGGATCCTCTTCGACAATGCCGACAATCTCCCAATCGTCGCTCTCGGCGTAGGCCTGCAATTTGCTGGCGTGGGCATGACCGGTGCCGATCTGAAGGTATCGAAGCGGGGCCGCTTTCGCCGACGAAGCCGCTCGGGTCGACAGAGCGGGCCACAGGAAGGGAACGGTCGCTGCGGAACGGAGGACGGAGCGTCGATTCAACATGGACCGAAGTGTATCGGATTCTGCGAACGGGGGCGAGGACTCGATTTCGCCAATTTTTTCCCTGCCCATTTCCAAAATCTCGCGCAAACTGAGCGCTCATGAACGACCCACGATTCAAACACCAAACTGCGATTGTCACCGGAGGAGCCGACGGCATCGGCAAAGCCATTGTCCGCCGCCTCGCTGCGGAAGGAGCCTCTGTCACCCTCTTTGATGTCAGCCCCACAAAGGCCGCCGAAGCCGTCTCCGAACTGGCTGGCGAAGGACTTCAGGTATACGCCGAGAACGTAAACATCGCGGAGGAAGCCGAAGTCGAAGCTGGTTTCGCAGCGGTGGCCGCGAGGAGTGAGGGAGGGCGTCTCGACATCATGGTCCACTGCGCGGCGATTGTGGGTCCTACGAACCGCCGCATCACCGAGGTGACGACTGAGGAATTCGACCTCGAAACCGCGATCAACCTGCGCGGCACCTTTCTCATGACCAAACACGCGTTGCTCGCAATGTCTCCGCGAAACTACGGACGTGTCCTGAATTTCGCTTCCATCGCCGGCAAGGAAGGCAATGCGGGGATGTGCCCCTACTCGGCCACCAAGGCCGGCGTGATTGGGCTGGTGAAGTCCGTGGGCAAGGAATTCGCCGAAACGGGAATCACGGTAAACGCGATTGCTCCCGCCGTAATTCGCACTCCCATGGTCGACGGCATCCACCCCGACCAGGTGAAGTACATGACGGACAAGATCCCGATGAAACGCTGTGGCAGCCTCGACGAAGTGGCCGCACTGAGCTGCTGGATTGTCTCTCCGGAGGCTTCCTTCTGTACGGCCTTTACCTTCGATCTCACAGGCGGGCGGGCGGTCTACTGAAGGTCCGGGTTTCCCCCTCGGGCGGGTTCTTGGGGGGACTGGAAAGGTGGGGGGCGCTTGGGAAAGCGCCC
>CALDKL010000033.1 GCA_937898895.1 uncultured Verrucomicrobiae bacterium
AGGACGACCTCGGCTTCGGCGAGGCTGGCTTTTGCGACGACAAGGGCGGTTTCGTAATCGACCGGATCGAGCTTCAGGAGAACCTCGTCCTGATGGAAGAAGCCGCCCGGTTTGAAGGAAGGACTCATTTCGATGACCTTCGCGGCGACCTCGGGGAGGAGGGTGCTGCGTGTGCGCGGCTGCACAGTGCCCTGGGAGCGGACCCTGACAGGGTATGATTCGCGCTTCAACCGGGTTCCCTCGACGCGCACCAGGGTGGGCGGCGCTTCGATCACGGGTGTCTCCGGTCGATTCACGATGAACCACCAGCCCGCATAGGCGCACACGCCGAGAATGGCGGGAGGTAGGATCGCTCGCAAGAATCGCTTCATCGAAATCGGAATTCGCATCTTCCGGACGGTAGGTTCGCCGCTTTCATTGGGGAACGCAAGCCTTGCCCGGCTCCGGCACCCCGCGCAATGGAGGATGAGAGAAGGGGGGAAGGGCAGGGGAGGACGTTGCCGTTTCGGGAGGGGGGACTATGCTCGCAGGGATGATCCACGTTGGCGAATTTCAGCGATACTTCCACACGCCTCCCGCCGTGATGGCCGCCTCCCCAGGGCGGGTCAATCTGATCGGTGAGCACATCGACTATCTCGGAGGCAAGGTCCTGCCCGCGGCGATCGACCGGCACCTCGTCATCGAGGCAGCTCCGTCCGAGGACGGGTGTTTCGAAATCGTTCCCCTGGGAGTTGGTTTCGGCGAAGCGGTGCGTTTTGGGAGAAACGAGATCCATCGTCGGGAAGGATTACGGGAGCGCTGGCTCAATTACCTCCTCGGGGTCGTCGCGGGGTATGAGGCTGCGGGCGTCTCGGTGCCTGCCTTTCGGGCGGTGATCCACGCGGACCTGCCCGCCGGTGCCGGTCTCAGCGCGAGCGCGGCCTTTGAGACAGCGACGGCTCTGGTCGTCGAGGCGCTCTCGGGAGCAAATCGATCCTCGACGGAGCGGGCCTTGCTCTGCCAGCGTGCCGAACACGAATATGCCGGAGTGCCATGCGGCATCATGGATCAGATCGCGGTGGGGTCGGGGCGGGCCGGACATGCCCTGCTGCTCGATTGCAGCGATCTTTCCACCCGACTCGTTCCCTTGCCGGAAGACGTGGTCCTTCTCGTCACCGACACGGGGGTGAAACACGCCCTCGGCGATGGCGAATACCGTTTGCGCCGGGAACAATGCGAGTCGGCCCTCGCGATGCTCGGAGCAGACAGTTTTCGCGGTCTCGCCGCCCCGGTGCTGGCCGCACAGGGGGACAGGCTCGGCGATCTGCTTTCGCGACGAGCCCGGCATGCCGTGACCGAGATGAAGCGAGTGGAGGACTTTGTCAGGGCGCTCGAGTCGACGGATGAGGAGGCCATCCGGAGAATCCTGAAGGAAGGCCATCGTTCGCTGCGCGATGACTACGAAGTGAGTTGTGCCGAACTGGATTTTCTCGCCGAGACCGCCGATGGCCTCGGCGTGGCGCAGGGCCACCTCGGCACACGCATGACCGGCGGAGGCTTCGGTGGATCCACGATCTCACTGGTGAAGCGCGGGGCCGCCGAGGACATGGGCCGTTTTCTCGAGATGGCGTTCGAGCGCCGATTCGGGCGTCGTCCCGGCACCTTTGTCACCGCCGCAGTCGATGGTGCGCACCTCGTCGACGCACCGGCTGGAGGGGATTTCAACTCGCCAGCTCCTCCAGAAGGGCCTGATTCAGTCGGATCCCGGCTTCAAAATTCGTGACGGTGAAATTTTCGTTCGGTGAATGGATCTGGCAATCCGGAAGCGCCAACCCTAACAAAAGACTATCAACGCCGAGGGTGTCCCGGATCGCCTGGATGATCGGGATGCTGCCCCCTTCGCGGATGAGGCGCGGTTCGCCGGAGAAGGCGCGGGTCAGGGCGCGCCGGGCGGCCTTGCCGTGGGCGGAGTGCGGATCCATCACGTAGGCCGGACCCCAGTGTCCGGGTTCGATCTCGATGCGGCATGAGGGTGGACAAACCGATCTCAGGTGAGCGGCGGCGAGCGCCAGAATCTCCTCCGGATTTTGGTCCGGGACGAGGCGAAAGCTGAGTTTTGCCATGGCTTCGCGCCCGATCACCGTCTTCGACCCCTCGCCCTGGTAACCGCCGCCAATGCCGTTGACTTCGGCCGTGGGTCGTCCCCAGCGACGTTCCAGCGAGCTGAAGCCGATTTCTCCCCAGAGACCGGGTGCCCCCGTTTCGGCGAGTGTGGCCTCGTCGCCATCGGGCAGACTTGCCCACATCGTGCGTTCCCACGATTCGAGTGGGAGGACTCGGTCGTAGAAGCCGGGAATGCGGATGCGTCCCTCGTCATCGTGGAGCGAGGCGACGAGTCGCGAGACCATCGTCGCCGGATTGGGCACCGCACCACCGTAGACGCCCGAATGCAGGTCGCGCACCGGCCCGTGGACGGTGAACTCGAGGCAGGCGATGCCACGGAGACCGTAGGTCATGGTGGGAATGTTAGGGCCGATCATGCCCGTGTCGGAGACGGCACAGACATCGCAGTGCAGGAGGTCGCGGTGCTTTGCGAGAAAGGGGGCCAGATTCGGAGATCCGATCTCCTCTTCGCCCTCGATGAGGAAGATCACATTCACCGGCAGATCGCCGTGCTTCTTGAGGGTCTCCTCGACTCCGAGGAGGTGGGCGAAATGCTGACCTTTGTTGTCCGTCGCGCCGCGGGCATAGATCTTGTCGCCGACCAGAGTGGGCTCGAAGGGTGGGGTCTGCCACTCCTCGACAGGGTCGACCGGCTGGACGTCGTAGTGGCCGTAGATCAGCACGGTGGGCCGATCAGGCTTTGCCGCGCTGCGGGCGACGAGGATGGGATGGCCGGGCGTTTCGTGCAGCGTTGCCGTCAATCCTGCCGCGCGGCATTTGTGGGCGAGAAATTCCGCGCAGCGGCGCACGTCGTCGCGATGGCGGCGGTCGGTCGAGATGCTCGGGAAGCGGAGAAAATCAAAAAGTTCGGTGAGATGAGAGGTCATGGCGGGACGACGGGATTCTTGCGACAAACGGTCGAACGGTAGCGGGGAATCCCTGCCGGATCAAACCGAGGTGTGCTTCCCGGAACGATTCGCGCTTCTCCGATGCTCCTTCTCACACCGCCGCTGAGGTCTCGCGGATCGCGTTCTGCCACCAGGGAGCGAGATCCTTGTTCGGGCGCAGCCAGGCCTGGCGATGGAGCCAGAGCATATTGTCAATATCCGAGAGCACGGAGATCATTTCGGGAGTTTCCAGGGCCATCGGTCCTTCCCGGAGCAATCGTTCGGCGAGGAGGCGACGCGCCCGCGATTCCCCGGCGGTGGGAATGACAGACCCGGCGGTGGCTCCGTAGACCTTTTGGCCCGTCATGAGCCGCCGCCGATTGCGACGCAGCAGCGAGATGTGAACCGCGTTGAGGAACGGATCGAGCACCGCCGAGGTGATGCCCCGGAATCGCCGGGTGTCGGGTTCCGCCGGGGAATGGATCGCCTCGAGCACCTCCCGGGGAGGGCGGCTTTCCTCGGGCACGAGAAAGAGCTTTTCACGTTTTGCATTCATGCCCAGCTCGAGACGGCTTGTCCAGACCGAGATCGGAATGCTGAACCAGAGCCCCGCGAGCACGGGGGAGAGCCAGGCAAACATCGTCGGATTCGTGAAGGCGGTGACGAGGCCGATGCCGACGCCGAGGAGAGTCTGGAGACCGTGTACCGAGATGGCCTCGTCCCACGAAGTGCCCTGGGCACCGCGCCGCTGGGCGTTCCAGCCGACCGTCTTGCCAAGGATGTTCCAAATCACGAAACGAGTGTGGAAGAGCATCAGGATCGGGGCCATCAGAGCCGAGAAAAAGGTCTCGACGACCGCTCCGGTGAGTGCGTTGAAGAATCCGCCGAATCCACGGCGACGTTCCCGGTCAAACATCAGGTCGAGCAGGCAGAGGATTTTCGGAGAAAAGAGAAGGACCATCGTCAGGACGAACACGGCGAGAGCCTGCGGTCCGGTCTCTTTCGTGAGCATCGATTCGGGTCCACCCAGATACCCTCGCCAGGCTGCGATGACCATGAACAGCAGCCAGAGCGGCGAAGCGACATAGCCGAGGATGCCGTTGGCGAGATGGACGCGAGTCTTGCCGCGGAGACCGCGGGCGAAAAGCAACATGCCGTGCTGCAGATTGCCCTGGCACCAGCGACGATCACGAATGGCCGAGTCGATGAGGCTCTGCGGGCCTTCCTCGTAACTGCCCGCGAGGTCGTGAGCGAGCCAGACCTCCCACCCCGCCCGACGCAGGAGCCCTGCCTCGACGAAGTCGTGCGAGAGGATATGGCCGCCGAAGGGTTTGCGACCGGGGAGCTGCGGCAGATCGCAGTGCTCCATGAAGGGGCGCAGCCGCAGGATCGCGTTGTGCCCCCAGAAATTTCCCCCGTTCTGCTGCCAGTAGGCGAGGCCCTCCATGAAAACCGGCCCGTAGAGACGGTTCGCGAACTGCTGCATGCGGCCGAAGAGGGATTCTCCATTCACCAGGGCCGGAGCCGTCTGGATCAGAGCGACGCGCGGATTCGACTCCATGCGCAGATAGAGTTCGACGAGCGTTTCCCCCGTCATGATGCTGTCCGCATCGAGGACGATCATGTAGCGATAGTGATCTCCCCAGGTGCGGCAGAAATCGGCCACGTTTCCGCTCTTTTTGGCGTAATTGTCAGGACGACGACGATAGAAGACGCGGTCCTGCGCCTTCGGATCGCGCAGCAGCTTCAGCCAGGCTCCCTCCTCGATCACCCATTGCTCGGGTTGATTCGAATCCGAAAGAATAAAGAAATCGAAGGCATCGCCCTGCGAGGTCCGCATGACCGAATCGAGGATCGCCCGGATTCCGGCGAAGACGCGATCGACCGGCTCATTGTAGACCGGGATGATCACCGCGACACGCGGCGTGACGTGGAAATCCTGGAGCGTCGAAGCCTCCTCGTCCACTTTTGGCATGTGGGCGAAGGGCAGGCGGAGGCGGCGGAGGATGAAGCCGAAAAAGGCGTGACAGAATCCGAAGGCGAGGTATCCGAAGAGCAGGGTGAAGAGGGCCCAGAGCGCCGTCGAGGACGAGCGCCAGCCCAGCTCCCAGAGGTAGTCGGCC
>CALDKL010000034.1 GCA_937898895.1 uncultured Verrucomicrobiae bacterium
TTACGTCCGGTGCCTCGCCTTGCAACGGGAATCCCGGCGTCACCGCCCGCACGGGGATACGTTGCTTTCGGGTTGGTTGCCGCTGTCCTGGCGCGGCTCAGCGCATGCCCACGGCACTTCCGGCCTCCTCCGCTTCCTTGAGGAAACTCTCGATGGTGGCGTCGCGGGGGATGCCCAGGTGGAGGGCGCGGAAATAGTGCTTCCCGGCCTCTGCGGCATCGGGTTGATCCTTCGTGGCGTAGAGGACGGCGAGATTGAAATGAGCATCGCCGTATTCGGGGTCAATCGAGACGGCGTTGGTGAAGGCTCGCTCGGCGCGAGTGACCCAGCCTTTCCGGGTGGAGATGACACCGACGCAATTGTGCGCCTTCGCGTTCTGCGGATCGTAGGTGAGTCCGGTCTCGAGCTTCACGAGAGCTTCGTCGAATTTGTCCTGGAGGAAAAAGGCGCGACCGAGGAGGTAATTGGCCAGGCCAGATTTGCCGTCGATGGCCAGAGCCTTTTCGAGGTAGTATTCCGCCTCGGAATAGTTCTTCATCGTGATCTTGAGCACTCCGAGGTTGCAGAGACAGGGCACGTTTTGCGGGAGATAGCGGAGGTATTCGAGGAAGCCGATCTCGGCCTCGGCGTAGCGGCCTTCCTTGAAGTCGAGACGGGCGGCCTTGTCGATCTGGGCGAGTTCGACGGTGAGTTTCTGCTTTTCGATGACCCCGTCGGGAGAGACTCCGGTGGGCGAAGGACCATTGCCCGGAGCAATGAGCGTCGCCGTCATGACGGCAGGACCACCGCCCTCCGCAGCCGCAGCCGCAGCCGCAGCCGTCGAGACGCTTGCGCTCGAGGCTTGTGTTGCCCCTGCTGCAGCGATGATTTCTTCGAATTGCGGTGCCTTAAAGAGTGCTTTTTCCTCCTCGCTCAGCTGCGAACCCCGCGCGATGTCCTCGACGAGGCCGAGGAGCGTGTCGGAGCGTGCTCCGACACGGTCGAGCTGCTGGAGGAGGAGTTCCTTCGCTTGCTTCATCTGCGCCTGGCGGCGGAGTTGCTTCAGGACGATGGAGCGGAGCAATTCGTTTTCCTGGCGTTCCACCGGAGTCGCACTGGCGAGTGCCTCTTTGTCCTCGGTGGAGAGGCCGTCGGAGAGAAGTTCGAGCTTTTTCTCGAGTTCCTCGATGCTCTGCTGGTGGCGGGCGTTCTCGGCGAGGAGCTGGTCGCGCTCCAGTTTGATGCGGGTGATCTCGCTCTTGAGCAGGGCGATGTCGTCGTCTTTCTCCTTGTTGAGTTCGGAAAGGCTCGCGGCGAGCTGCTCGGCGCGATCCAGTTGCTCGGTGAGGACGCGGTTGCGATCCATCAGCTCCTTCAGAGCCTTGCCCCCGTTGCCCTCGCCGCGGACGACTTCGAGGAGGTTGTCGCGCTCGCGTTCGAGTTCCCCCATGCGCACGCGCATCTTCTCCATCTCCTGCTGCGACTGTTCCATCGCTGCGACGAGCTGTTCGTTGCGCTCGGTGGCTTCGTGAAGCTGGTCGGTGGCGTCTTTGAGGAGCCCCTTGAGTTGTTCGATCTTCTTCTGGGCTTCGGCCCCGCCCGGCCCTCCCTCGGCGGAGGCGATGCGCCGCATCAGTTCTTCGCGGCTGGCCTGGGCGCGGGTGAGTTCGGAGTTGACGGTCTGAAGGAGTTGCTCGCGCTGTTTCACTTCTCCCCGGAGTTTCTGGTTTTCATCGTTGAGCCAACTGATGAGCGCATCTTTTCGGCTGAGGTCGTCGTGGAGCGAACTGGCGACAGCCCCCACGGACGATCCGCTGCGGGCCTCGACTCGCGGCATACCAGGCGCGGGGGCGGCTGCGGTGCGCGGCAGGGCCTGGCTCGCCCCCTCATCCCAACTGGGAAGGGCGAACTCCCCTTCGGGTTCGATTTCCAAGGTACGGTTCGTGGCACCGGGCACGGCGGCCATGGGCAGCGCGGCAGATTCCGTCCCAGGGAGCGGGGGCGGAGAAATCTGCGGAGGAGCTGCGGGAAGGGGCTGGGCGGGATTGGCGGCGTTGGGAAGAGCGGTCGGACTCGAAGCGGGGGGAGGGCCTTTCGGAGCCCGCATGGTCAGTCTCAATTCGTCGCGTTTCTCCGCAATGAGATGGCGGCGGTCGCGGACGATTTCGGGCTGAAATTCGGGGAACTGCTGAGCGAGATGGTCGTAGAGCGGTTTGGCCTCGTTGAGCTTGTTGAGGGCATCGAGGTATTTGCCCTTTGCCTCGAGATCCTGGGCGGATTGCACGAGAAGGAAGCCGCGATACCAGACATCATTCGGGTCCAATCCCTCCTGGGGCCGCGCCGAACGGACCGCGAGGCTCGAAAACAGGACGACACAAGCGAGCAAGCTCGCGCACGGTCTTTGCGAAAGGCCGTTCGTTTGTCTCATGCAACTGTCTTGTCGTTCGTGGGTTTCGCGGGGTCGCCCCCGGCGCAATGATGCTACGGTTTCCCCGGACCGCCAAGGGGAAAATGCCGACAAGAACGTTTTGCCTGCCCCCCCTTTGGGCCACGATCGGATCCGTTTGGCCCCGATTAAGCGGCCTTTGCCGTCCCGGTTCCGGGTGTGGAAACGGTGTTTGTATCAGAAATTGTCATTTGATGCACTCTTTTTTCTCCGTAAAATCACTCCCGCGATGTCCGGCCTCGAGAACCCTGTTCTGGTGCTGAACCGACTGTGGCAGCCGGTCCACGTCTGTTGTGTCCGGCGCGCTCTCGGCTTGTTGTTTGTCGATCACGCGCACGTCGTCGACACGGATGAAGCTGCCGCCTACCGGGCGCACGATCTCGCTTCCTGGATGGTCGTTTCGCAGGATCACTCCGGACCTGACGTGATCCACTCCGTCTCCCATCGGTTTCGGATCCCTGCCGTGATCGTGTTGCGCCAGTTCGATCGCCTACCCCTGAAGGAAATTCGCTTTTCACGACAAAGCATCTTCGAGCGTGATCGTTTTACCTGTCAGTATTGTGGGAAGTGTTTCGAGTCGCGGGATCTCAATCTCGACCACGTCATCCCGCGCGACAAAGGGGGCAAGACGACCTGGGAAAACGTGGTTTGTTCCTGCATCCGCTGCAACACTCGAAAGGCGAACAAGCTCCCCGCCCAGGTGGGGATGTTTCCCCTCAACGAGCCGAAGCGCCCGCGCTGGCGTCCCTTCTTCGATCCCCGCGCCACCGGAGCGAGGGGGCCTGCGAGCTGGTCTCCTTTCATTGGGAGCCTCACCGGCGACGTAGCGATTTCCGGTTGAACGGACAATTCGCGGATCATTTTCCCGGCAGGGACCAGACCGGGTCGAATTCGGTGCCCAACCCTGTCCGCTCGGCTTCCATCCGGTCGCGCAGACTGCGGGCAGGCCCGTCATTCGGGATCGCGGCAAGAACATTCTCGAGGGCTACGGCGGCGTTGACGAGATCGCCCCGTTCGAAGGCGGAGAGGGCTTCTTCGTAGGTCCGGGCCAGCCCGATCCAGTCCGGCGGGCCACCACCGA
>CALDKL010000035.1 GCA_937898895.1 uncultured Verrucomicrobiae bacterium
ATCGGGCCGGATCACCGAACTCGCCCCGGGTTCTTGTTTTCACCTCGCCGAACACAAGCAAATCGCCCTCCCGATAAACGAGATCGACCTCGCCCCCCTCCTTTGGCCGGAAATTGCGATAGAGCACCCGGCGACCGGTGCGCCAGAGGTATTTTGCGGCAAGCCTTTCCCCGGTGCGGCCGACCCAGGCATTCCACTCGCCGTCGCTCATCGCCTCGTCGCGGGGACGCGGGACCGGACGATCGAGTTCGCGGTCGATCCAGCGATACCAGGCTTGCACGAGCGGCCTCATCCGAAGTCGAGTTCCCTTTGCGCGACGGGAGCAAAACTGCGACGGTGCAGCGGACAGGGACCCAGGGTGCGAAGAGCCGCGAGGTGCTCGGCCGTCCCGTATCCTTTGTGATTCTCGAATCCGTATTCCGGATAGAGGCGCGCCGCCTCCCGCATGACTCGGTCGCGTTCCACCTTTGCAATGATGCTGGCCGCCGAGATCGACAGAGAAAGGGAATCCCCTCCGACGATGGCACGGTGTTCCGCCGGAAAATTTTTCACCGGCTTTCCGTCGATGAGGGCCAGATCGGGACTGGGGCTCAGTTTGCCAAAGGCATGCGCCATCGCGAGATGGGTCGCCCGGAGGATGTTGATCCGATCGATTTCCTCCGCTCCGACGCTGGCCGAGGCCCACCGGATGCGGGGATCGGTCGTCAGTTCCGCGTAGAGTATCTCGCGCTTCTTTTCCGAAAGCTGCTTGGAATCGTTCAGCACCGTATGGACAAAGTCCGGCGGCAACACCACCGCCGCAGCCGTGACCGGCCCGGCGAGAGGCCCCCTTCCCGCTTCGTCGATCCCCGCAATGCAGAGAAACCCGGCAGCCCGCCAGTGTGCTTCGTGGGAAAGGTCGGGCATGGCTCGCAATTCCGATTCAATGCTCGTTGAGGCGGTCGATGAGCTTGCGGAAGCGCCCCGCGAGTCCCCGCTTCTTCATACAGATGAGACGAGGCAGGTCGTGGAGGTGGGGCTCATCCTCTTCCTCCTGCGGCAGGGCCGTGCTGGTGTGATACGAACCCTCCTCGATCAGATCGGTGAACTCGGCATTGAGATGACCGAGCAACTCGGGAGTCACGGGGCGTTGCAGGCGAATGACGAGGTGTCGCCCCACATAACGATAGCTGTGGAAGTTTCGATAAAACTGACTCACCTCTGTCACTGCCTCATCGAGATCATCCGTCACCCGGAAGAGTTGGAAGTCGTCGTCGGAGATCAACCCGAGCCGATGCAGGTGGTCCTTGAGGAAGCGAAACCACGTCTTCCAATAGGTGCCGCCTTTCGCATCGATGAGGACGATGGGTACGACCTGGGCCTTTCCGGTTTGAATCAGTGTCAGGACCTCGAAGAGTTCATCCATCGTCCCGAATCCTCCAGGGAACGCGGCGATGGCGTCGCTTTCTTTCACGAAGGCGAGCTTTCGGGTGAAGAAGTAGTTGAAACTGATGAGCTTTTCATCACCCCGGATCGTCGCATTGGCACTCTGCTCGAAGGGCAAGCGGATGTTCAGTCCGAAGCTGCCGTCCCGGCCCGCTCCTTCCTGGGCTGCTTCCATGATGCCCGGGCCCGCTCCGGTGATGGTCATGAACCCCGCCTCGCGCATTCGTCTCGCAAATTCCACTGCCGCCTTGAACTCCGGCTCGCTCGGCTTCGTCCGCGCACTCCCGAAGATGGAAAGCTTCCGTTCGTCCTCATAGGGGCTGAAGACGACGCTGGCCCGACGCATTTCCTTGAGGGAGCGGTTGTAAAGCTTCATGTCGCCTTCACTGAGACAGTCGCGCCCCATCTTCAGAGCCGTCACAATCATTTCGTGGACGAGGCCGTTGGCCCGACCGCAGGCCCAATCATCGACGAGTGCCCGGAT
>CALDKL010000036.1 GCA_937898895.1 uncultured Verrucomicrobiae bacterium
AAGATCCGTCGCATCTTTGATCTCTGGAGCGAAGCAAAGCCTGCAACATTCGAGAGTCCGCTTCTCAGAAACGATGACCTCAAGAGCGTCCTCATCGAGGAAACTCCCTGGCTGCGCGAGGCGAATGACGAAACGCAGGCTCGTAAGAATGTCGGAATCCTCTTCGACGCCAATCGCCTCGACCGCGAGACCACCGACGCCCTAACAAAACTCGAATCGATGCAGATCGACAACGGAGCCTGGCCGTGGTTCCCCGGCGGTCGCGAGAATGAATTCATCACCCTCTACCTCGTGAGCGGCTTCGGACGACTCGGGCATCTCGGGGTGAAACTCGATGACTCCCTCGCTCTGCGTGCCCTCGACCGACTCGATGCATGGATCAGCGAACGCCATCAGGATTGTCTCCGTCGCAAGATCGAACACCTCGGCACGACCGAAGCACTCTATCTCTACGCCCGCAGCTTTTTCCTGGAGCGTCGCCCTGTCGCGCCCAAGCACCAGCCGGCGATTGAATTTTTCCGCAAACTCGCGAAGCAGGACTGGCCGACTTTGCCGCGACTCTCCCAGGCGCACCTCGCCCTCGGACTGAAGCGTTTTGGCGACGCGGAGACACCTGGGGCCATCGTCGCCTCGCTGCGGGAACGCTCCGTCGCGGATGAGGAGATGGGCCGCTACTGGCGCGACACCGAGCAGCACTGGTGGTGGTACCGCGCTCCCATTGAGACCCAGTCGATGATGATTGAGGTTTTCCGCGAAGTCGGGCAGGATCCGGCCACCGCCGACGATTGCCGGGTATGGTTGCTGAAGCAACGGCAAACCCAGTCCTGGCCGAGCACCAAGGCCACCGCCGACGCCATCTATGCCCTCCTCCTCGGCGGCGACGACCTCCTTGGCTCCGATGCCCTTGTCGCCCTCTCGCTGGGCGGCACCGAGGTGAAACCGGAGAAAGTCGAGGCAGGCACCGGTTTCTATGAAAAGCGCTTTGCCGCCTCCGAAGTGAAACCGTCCCTGGGAACCGTCACCCTGACAAAGCCAGACAAGGGCGTCTCCTGGGGGAGCCTCCACTGGCAATATCTCGAGGACATTGCCAAGGTCACACCGCATCAGGACAATCCCCTGACCCTGAAGAAGAGTCTGTTTGTGAAGGTCGTCGGCAAGGTCGGCCCCGAACTCAAGCCGCTCGCTCCGGGCGAAGCACTCAAGCCCGGCGATGAACTCGTCACCCGTGTCGAGCTGCGCACGGATCGCGATCTCGAATACGTGCATCTCAAAGACCAGCGTGGCAGCGGCACCGAGCCAGTCAATGTGCTGAGCGGCTTTCGTTTCCAGGACGGCCTCGCCTACTACGAATCAACTCGCGACACTGCGAGTCATTTCTTCATCGAGTATCTTCCGAAAGGAACCTACGTGTTCGAAACGAGCGCAAGGGTGCAGTTGCGCGGCCAATACCAGAGCGGAGTTGCCGAGATCCAATGCCTCTATGCGCCGGAGTTCAACAGCCACAGCGGCAGCATGGCTCTGAAGGTGGAGTGATCCCGAATACCGAAGGTAAGTCACCGTCAATTGATCGACCCCTCCGGGTCGTGGAGGGAATGCGTTCAGGCAGGGCAAGGCGGTCCGCGTTTCCTGCGCAGGCAGGCGGAAGGAAGATGAATCATTCGCGGCATGGCCTTTTGGCAGCAGGGGCAGAGGGGCCAGTTCGCCGACGGAGGGGGTGCGGTCTTGGGTGCCGTCGGGTTCAGCACCAGCGCGGCACCCGAGTGGAACGCCACCCGCTCGCGGATGACCCTGGCCGCAGGGTGGTGGAAGCCGTAGTGTCGAATGGAGCGCAATCCTCGCGACAGGACGTGGCGCAGGTAGCGGATGCAGAAGTAATTCCAAAACCATCCTACCCAACTACACTAACCAAACACAAACACTGCGCTTCGAATCTCCACATTTTCGGAGGGAATTTCAGTATTTTGGTAATGTCAGAAACCGCAGGAGCCCTTCGCAAATCGCGATGCCAAAACTCGGCGCGAAGCTCACTTTTCGATCCAGATGACCGATCGGTTCCCATTTGAGTTCACGACGACGGACACGTCGATGACGTCCTCGTCAAAGGTGGCGATTTTGGCCAGAAGCTCGGCGGCGACCCGCTCGGAGCCCCAGGCCCGCCATTTCCCATCCGCGAGTTGCGCGATGCTGATCCCCTCGCCGACGCGCACCTGCCTGACCGGGCCGAGGTCTGGCGGAATGTCCGTCGCACCCGCGCTGCCGCTGCCGGCCGCATGGACTTTTCCCTGCCCGTCCACGGCAAGCACATGGAAGGAATGCGGGGTTGCCGCCAGCGAGACCACGGTGTCGAGTCCGTTCAGCCTATTGACCACCTCCTGTTTCTCAGGCGGGTAGATCGTTTGGAAGCCTCCGCCCTCGAGGCGTCCGAAGACAATGTCCGCCGTGCAATGCAGTTCCAGCACTCTCTTCTCCCGCTTCTCCACCGGGAACAGCACGCGCTTTTCTTTTTCAGTTCTCCAGGCGATCATCTCACCATTCCCGCGCAGAATCACCGCTGCCGAGTTGCAGGAGGCCACCGAGACCGCATCGGCAATCGCGGAGAGGTCGAGGCCGGGGGGCAGATCTCCCAGGTTCTGCTGCGCCACGGAGACCGTCCCGTCCTGGTGGAGGAAAAGGGGGGGAGTGTATCCGAGGGAAAAGGCGATGATGTTCCGGTTGGAGTCCTTCGGGGGGGAGATGTAGCCGACAAATTCGCCGTTGGCCCGCAGGGCGTGGGGCCAATGAGGCGTGCGATCCACCCGGACGTAGTCACGATGTTCTCCCATTTCGAGAAGGCGCCCGCGTTTGTCAACGGCAGGGGGAGTTCCGCCCTGGGCGATTTCAAAGGCGTGAACCGAACCGCGCGGAAGGTCTCTGAGGGAGATTGATTCTCGCGCCAACTCCGGCGACGGCGTAGTCGCGGGCGGTACCTTAGCGGTGGCTGGCTTTGCATCCGGCTCTCGCAAAATGAGCGAGGTGCGCAGGGATTCAACCTTTCCAGCCTGATCGAACGCACGGTTGCGAGTCAGCTCGGTCACGAGGATGCCAAGAGACAAATTCAGTTTGTCCCCGAGTTCCTGATCGATGCGACCGCGCTCCGAGGACCAGATGCCACGGAGGGAAACAAGGCTCTCCGGCGAAGAATCGGGCAGGTTTTCCAAAGTGACGACCACCTCGCGGCGACGCAGCGGGTCGAGCTTTGCCGCTTCCGCCAACCGTAGCTTCAAGCCATTGAGTCGGTCGCTTTCGGCGCGGAAGAGCTGGACAAGGTTGAGGTCGCCCCGGTTTGCCGCCTGATCGATTCTTCCGTCGAGACCTTTTCCATATTTTTCCGACAGATCGAGGAAACGTCGGTCGCGCTCGTCGAGATAGGCTCCGATCCGTTTTTCCAATCCGGGAATGCCGGCCAGGGGATGGGCTGGAGCGGCTGCGGGTTCCGCTTTCGAACCGGGGGGAGCAGCAACGGAAACCGCTGCCGCAGGGAGCGTTGCTGGATTCTTTTGGGAAGCAACGACCGCCGGGATCTGGGGTGCCGACGGCGGAACCGTCGTGGAATCCGGCGGCGCATTTCCGACGAGGGGAG
>CALDKL010000037.1 GCA_937898895.1 uncultured Verrucomicrobiae bacterium
GAGGAGGACGGACTCGCCGACGACACCATCGTCTTTTTCTTCTCCGATCATGGCTCGGGCATGCCGAGGCACAAACGCCTTCTCCACGACACGGGGATGCGCGTGCCTCTCCTGATCCGCTTTCCCGAAAAATTCCGGCACCTTGCTCCGGCCGCAGCCGGGGAAACGCTTGACCGACTGATCACCTTTGTCGACTTTGCTCCCACCTTGCTTTCTCTCGCGGGGGTGACGGTGCCCGAGGCGATGCCGGGCCATGTCTTCCTCGGGCCGGATGCCTCGCCCGAGCCCGAATTCGTCTACGGCTTCCGCGACCGGGTCGACGAGGCCTTCGACTTTGCCCGATCCATCCGGAGCAAGCGCTACCTCTACATCCGCAACTACCTGCCGCGACTCTCGTGGGCGCAGCCGAGCGTATACTCGGACCTGGGCGCGATCCAGCAGGAGATTTTCCGCCACGCGGCCAATCCAAAAGACCTGACAAAACCACAAGCCGCTTATGCCGGTAAAGGACGCCCCGTCGAGGAATTCTACGATGTCACGGCAGATCCGCTGAACCTGACCAATCTCCTCGAAGGGAGCCTGAAGCCCGAACAATCGGCCGCCCTCGCCTCGCATCGCGCCGCTTTTGTGGAAACGCGCGAGGCGATCCTCGATCTCGGTGTGCTCCCCGAGTCGCAGATGGTCGATTTCATCCAGCAGGAGGAGCGCCCCCTCCGCGAAATCACGCTTGGCCGGACGGCGCACCGTCCCGACCTGAAGACGATCTGGGCCGCCGCCGATCAGGTGGGCAAGGGGAGGGGAGAGGACCTCCTGAGTCGCCTACACGACGGCGACGCTGCCGTGCGTTTCTGGACGGTCCTCGCACTGCGCCAGGCCGATCCGAAGAACCCCGAGTGGCTCGAACAGGTCTACGACTCGATGGACGATGTCGATGAAGCCGTCCGCATCGAGGCGGCGGCATGGATGGCGGACGAATCCGAGAAATACCGTGCGGAGGCCGTGCAGGTCATCGGTCGCGAACTCATCAGCGACGAATGGTGGACGGCCTTGCGCGCCTGTCGTGCGGTGGAGGAACTCGGCATCAAGGCCAAAGCGCTCATTCCCGTGATGGAGACCCTCTACGAACGCAACCGTTTCGCCGAGGGCGACGGGCCGATGTATCTCGCCTTTTCCGCCGGTGTCTTTCTGAAAGCGATGGGCATGCCAACCCAGGCCTGGGATTTCGGTCCGGGACGGTGAACTGCGGGCACGCCCCCGTCATCGGGGCGTGCCGCGTGAGACGACGACTGCTTTCAGTCACCCTTCCAGAATCTGCTCCAGCACATAGGGCAGAATCCCGCCCGCGTTGTAGTAGTCGACTTCCGCCGGGGTATCGAGCCGCACCTTCAGCGGGATCGAGAGGCTC
>CALDKL010000038.1 GCA_937898895.1 uncultured Verrucomicrobiae bacterium
CCACGCCACCGTCCTCTCCGGCCAAACCTGGAACGCCGACTACCCGGGCTACGCCCAAAGCGAACTCGAAAAGAAATTTCCCGGAGCCGTGGCGCTCTTCTGGGCCGGTTGCGGAGGAGATCAGAATCCCGTGCCGCGGCGCGAACTCTCCCTCGCCCAGGCCTACGGTGCCGATCTAGCCGCCCGCGTCGGCGACGTCCTCCGCGCCCACATGCCCGAGCTTTCCCCGACCCTCGCCATTTCCTACCGGATCATCGAGGCACCTCTCGACACCCTTCCAACCCGCGAGGAGGTCCAGGCCAATCTCGCATCGAAAAATCGCTTCGAGATCGCCCGCGCGAAATATCTCCTCCACAAGTTCGAGGAAAAGGGCGGACTCGAGGGAGCCTATCCCTATCCCATTGGCTCCTGGACACTCGGCAACGAGATCGACTTCGTCTTTCTCGGTGGAGAGGTCGTCGTCGATTACGCTCTGCGACTCAAGCGCGAACGTCGCGGCACGAAGACCTGGGTGGCCGCCTACAGCAACGATGTCATGGCCTACATCCCCTCGCTCCGCGTTCTCAGGGAGGGCGGATACGAAGGCGGTCTCTCGAATGTCTACTATGGCCTGCCCGCTCTCTGGCACGAGACGGTCGAGGAGGTCATCGTGAAGAATGTTCACGAAACGGCCCCGACAAAACCCTGACAAACGCACCATGCGAGTCGCCTCCTCACTCCTGCTCGCCTGGATCGCCTCCCGGCATTCCCTCGCCGCCGCCGATCCGGCTCCGGTCCCCGGTTACCCTCCCGGAGTTCACGTCATTCGGTATTCCGTGCCCGAGGATCACAGTGAACAGCCCTCTCTCTACTGGGCTCCCGAACTTCCCGAAGGAAAGAAGGCACCCCTTCTCGTCGCTCTTCACACCTGGTCGAACGACTACCGCCATGGCGGCGGCGAAGTAAAATACGCCGAATGGTGCCAGCAGAATGGCTGGATCTTCCTTCATCCGAACTTTCGGGGTCCCAACCACACCCCGGCGGCCCTTGGCTCCGACCTCATGATCGCCGACATTCGTGCTGTCGTGACCTGGGCCAAACAACACGCTCCGGTCGACGACTCGCGGATCTACGCCGTCGGCGTCTCGGGCGGCGGACATGCCGCTCAATTGCTCGCCGGACGCACCCCGGAACTCTGGGCGGGCATTTCTTCCTGGTGCGGCATCGCCGACATCGCCACCTGGCACACCGAGACCACCGACGCCGGTCGCCTGAATTACGCCAAACAGATCGAGAGTGCCATCGGAGGTAGCCCGGATGCGAACGAATCAACGATGGCGGAAGCCTCCCACCGTTCCCCCCTGACCTGGCTCGAAAACGCCGCCGTGGTGCCGCTCGATCTCAATCACGGCATCGACGACGGACGCAGCGGGAGCGTGCCCTTCTCCCATTCTCTTCGCGCCTTCAACGCCGTCGTCCCGGAGTCCGCCCGCATTCGCGATGCCGACATCGCCGCGTGGTATGCCGATCCGGCGTCCCTGCCGCGCGATCCCGACTTGCAGGACGACCTCTACGGGATCAATGCTCCGCTCTACCGGAACACCCATGGCAATACCCGCGTCACGATCTTCCGGGGAGGACACGAGATTGTCCACGAAGCCGCCCTCAACTGGCTCGCCGCCCAGCGGAAAGGGCAACCCGCCAACTGGAA
>CALDKL010000039.1 GCA_937898895.1 uncultured Verrucomicrobiae bacterium
GAAGGCGAAGGGGGCAAAGCTCAAGACTCTCGTCCACGTCGGCACCCGGCTCAACGAAACGGCAAAGCTGGCTACCTGGCACGTCCCCGGCGCACATTATCTCGAATCCTGGGGCGATCACTTCAGCCTCTCGGGGGTCTATTCGGTGCAACAGCCGATGATCAATCCACTCTGGGGCGGAGTTTCGGTCGATCGGCTTCTGCTCGGCCTCTCCCAGGAAGATTTCTCCGGAGCCGCCCTCCTGACGAAAGTCAAAGCGACCTTTGCCGCCCTCGGGGGGAAAGACTGGACGGCCACTCTGCGCGACGGATTTGCGAAGGAAATCAAGCTGGCCGCCGGAGCGCTCGCCGGAAATGCGGCGGAGCAGAATGCCGCATTGACCAAGGCGGCGATTCCCGATTTTCCACACCCCGAAGGTCTCGAGGTGGTGCTGGTTCCCAGCAACGCGATCTACGACGGGCGTTTTGTCAACAATGGCTGGCTCCAGGAATCGCCTGATCCCATCACCAAACTGACCTGGGACAACGCTGCCCTCATCAGCAACGCCACCGCTTCCGAGCTGGGCCTGGAGGATGGAGATCTCGTCGAACTGGCCGTGGCCGGTACGGAGCGGAAAGTCAGGGTGCCGGTGCTGCGCTCTCCCGGGCACGCCGATTTTGCAGTCAGCCTTCCGGTTGGATATTACGGCGATCTGGCCACGGAGACGGCCAGCAAGGGGGTCGGATTCAATGCCTACCCTCTCATGACCACGGCCCAACCCTATGTGGTCCCGGGGATTCTCGCCTCGAAACTTGGCGCCAAACACACCCTCGCCCTCACTGCCGAGCACTACAGCATGGAAGGCCGGGCCATTGCCCGCGAAGGCACCGTCGGGATGCTGAAGGAGAATCCCGCCTTTGCGCAATCCCAGGGAATGGACAGCCATATCCCGGAAAACCTCTCGCTCTACAAAGGGGTGGACTATTCCAAGGGCGGTACCGTCGAAGAAGGTCCTGTCGTCGGCATTCTCAATGGTCACGAATTCCACGTCGATCCCCATCACCAGTGGGCGATGACGGTGGACCTCAACACCTGCACCGGTTGCAACGCCTGCGTCATCGCCTGTCAGGCGGAAAACAACATCCCGATCGTCGGGAAAGAGCAGGTTCTCAACGGTCGCGAGATGCACTGGATCCGTATGGATCGGTATTTCTCGAGCCCGAAAGACAAGGAGACGGTGGCCGAACTGGGCAATGTTTTCGATTACATCGCGGGCAAAGAGAAGACCAAGATCGAGCCAGGGAAGCGCCCTGTCGATGACGACCAGATCGAGATGATTTCCCAGCCGGTGGCCTGCCAGCAGTGTGAAAGTGCGCCCTGCGAGACGGTCTGCCCGGTCAACGCCACCGTGCATACCGGCGATGGTCTCAATGCGATGACCTACAATCGCTGTATCGGGACGCGGTATTGCGCCAACAACTGCCCCTACAAGGCGCGTCGTTTCAACTACTACGATTACAACAAACGCGCCCTCACCGATCTGGTGTGGGGTCCTCTGGCACCTGCCGCCGGCAACGCGACGACCTCGCAACAGTTGCAGAAGAATCCGAACGTTACCGTGCGGATGCGCGGGGTCATCGAGAAGTGTACTTACTGCGTCCAGCGCATCAACAGCGCCAAGATCGCCGCGAAGGCAGCGGCGAGGGATTCCGCAGACATCCAGGTGAAGGCAAATTCCTTCACGGTGGCCTGTCAGGATTCCTGTGCGGCCGGGGCGATTGCCTTCGGCAACCTCAAGGCGGAAGGCGACAAGATTCACGCTGCGAAGAAGAATCCTCGCAACTACGATCTTCTGAAGTATATCGGCACCCGCCCGAGGACCAGTTATCTGGCCCGTATCAAGAATCCGAATCCCAAGATGCCGGGCGCGGAAGTGGTGGGCACCGTCACCTCCCAGATGCATTAATCCGAGTTTTTCCCGACCATGGCGAAGTCCTCCAAAGCAAACGCGGCCGTCCATCCCTCCGAAGCCGAAGGGGTGGCGAGGGAACCGCTCGTGCTCAACAATCGATCCCTCGGCTGGATCACCGACCGGATCTGCGGGATCGTCGAAAACCGCCAACCCCTGATCTGGTGGGTGTTGTTTGTGCCGTCGGTCATCGGATTCCTCTGTCTCGTCTTCAGCCTCGTCTATCTCGTTTCGACCGGGGTCGGAGTCTGGGGGATGAACCACCCCGTTGCGTGGGGATGGGATATCGTGAACTTCGTCTTCTGGATCGGGATCGGCCACGCCGGCACCCTGATCTCTGCGATCCTCTTCATCACCCGGCAGAAGTGGCGCACCTCGGTGAACCGGGCCTCCGAGGCGATGACGCTCTTCGCGGTGATGTGCGCGGGGATTTTCCCCGGTTTCCACGTGGGCCGTTTCTGGATGGTGTGGTTCCTCGCGCCCATTCCGAATTCGAACGGGATCTGGCAGAACTTCAAGAGCCCGCTCCTCTGGGACGTCTTTGCCGTCTCGACCTACTTCACCGTTTCGGTCATCTTTTGGTACATCGGCCTCATTCCCGATCTCGCCACCCTGCGCGACCGCAGGCGAGGGCTCGCGAAAAAGCTCTATGGGTTCTTCGCGCTCGGCTGGCGGGGGGGCAACCGCCAGTGGCGTCACTATGAGATGGCCTATCTCATCCTTGCGGCGATCTCCACTCCCCTGGTGCTTTCGGTGCACTCGGTCGTGTCCTTCGACTTCGCGACTTCCGTGGTTCCCGGCTGGCATACCACAATCTTCCCTCCCTACTTCGTGGCAGGGGCCATCTTCGGCGGATTCGCCATGGTCCTGACTCTGATGCTCCCCGTTCGCAAACTCTACGGACTGGAAGATCTCATCACCGGAAAGCACATCGACAACATGGCCAAGATCATCCTGCTCACCGGGACGATCGTCGGCTACGCCTACATCATGGAGCTGTTCATCAGCTACTACAGCGGCAACCAGTTCGAGACCGATGCCTTCCACCTTCGGATCCTCTCCGGTCCGTACACCTGGGCGTACTACTGCATGTTCTTCTGCAACGTGATCGCCCCGCAGGTCTTCTGGTTCAAATTCTGCCGACACAACCTCTGGGTCGTGTTTGTGATCGTAAATCTGGTGAACGCCGGGATGTGGTTCGAGCGATTTGTCATCATCCCGACCTCGCTCGCCCGTGACTTCCTCCCCGGCCAGTGGGGATATTATTCGGCTTCCTGGGTGGAGAAAATGCTCTTCACGGGCAGCTTCGGCATGTTCATGATGCTGTTCCTTCTCTTTATCCGCTTCCTCCCCGTCATCGCGATCAGCGAGGTGAAGGGCGTTCTCCCCGAGTCCGATCCCCACTATCCCGAGTGGAAACATCTCCGCGAAAAGCGCCGTGTCTCCGCCAAATAATCCAGGAATCTCCCAACCCGCAGGAACCGTGAGCAATCCATCCTCCCGTTCAAACGATCTCTTCGGCTATGTCGCGGAATTTTCGTCCGCGTCCGACCTCTACCATGCTGCGGAAAAGGTGCGCGACGCCGGCTTCCGTCGCTGGGATGTGCATACGCCCTTTCCGGTCCACGGCATGGATCACGCCATGGGTCTGGGCAAAAGCTGGCTCTCCGCCATCGTCCTCGGTGGTGGCATTGCGGGATCCCTCACCGCGCTGCTTCTGCAGTTCTTCACCCAGGTGAGCCTCTATCCGACCGCGGTGCAGGACAAACCGATGAACCTCTTCACGATCCCGGCCTTTTTCCCGGTGACCTTCGAACTCACGATTCTGTTGTCTGCTTTTGCCACCGTCATCGGGCTTTTTTCGATCATCCTTCTGCCGCGGTGGAATCACCCCCTGTTCAACTCGTCCCTTTTCGCGAAGTTTTCGGCGGACGGGTTTCTCCTCGTAATCGAGGCGCGCGATCCGAAATTCAAACGGGAGAAAACCCGGGAACTCCTCGCCGAAATCGGCGCGGGCAAGATCGAGGAAGTCAATTACTGAACCGAACACGAGCATGCGTTGGTTTTTTCTCATCCTGGCGATCGCATCGATCACTGTCGCTCTCGCCCTCGGGCCGCGAGGCGAGAAATTTTCTACGCCCCCCTTCATGCTCTTCCCGGACATGGACAATCAGTACAAGCTGAAGGCGCAGAAGCCGAGTGACCTCTTCGAAAACGGCCAGGGGGCCCGGAAGCCGGTCGAGGGAACTGTCCCGATGGGGTATCAGGCTCCCGTCGGCGATGTCGTGGAAACGAGCCGCCTCGATTACTCGCGTGGGACCGACTACTCCGACACGGGACTTTTCGGAGACTTTTACGGAAAAGGTTTCCCCGAGGATATCAAGATGGATGCGGCCTTTCTCGAACGCGGGCGGCAGCGTTTCCAGATCACCTGTTCTCCCTGTCATGGCGAATCCGGTAACGGGGCGGGGATCGTCACGAAGTACTGGCTCATCCCGCCGACGGCCAACCTGCTCGATCCCCGGGTGAAGGACATGCCCGAAGGACAGATTTTCTGGACCATCACCCACGGCAAGGGACTCATGGGGCCCTACAACGGAATCCTTTCGGTGAGTGATCGCTGGGCCATCACTGCCTACCTGCGTGGACTGCAGGCCGCCTCCGGGAAGTGATCCACAATTCTTTTCAACCGCTGCACGATTTATGGCTGGACTCAAAAACGGAGACGATTACCGCGACGGGGAGCGCTTCAGGATTCCCGCACTGCTCCAGTTGATCTGTTTGGGCGTCGGGGGCGGAGGAGCGCTGCTTTTCTTCATCCTGCGTTTCGCGCATTTGCGTTTTACGGCTCCGATTCGCTTTGGATCTGAATAGACATCCACATTGTCCAG
>CALDKL010000040.1 GCA_937898895.1 uncultured Verrucomicrobiae bacterium
ATCTCTCCATCCCCCGCATCGTCGCCATCGTGACTCGGCCCGAGGATCTCGTCCATCTCGCGAGCGGTGGGGCGGCCCCCTGTGATTTTCTCGAATTCCGCGTCGACAATCTCGCTTCAGCGGAGCTCGAGCTGACCCCGGTCCTCGCCTCCTCGCCCCGGCCCGTTTTGCTCACTGTTCGCTGTCCGGAAGAAGGCGGAGCGGGAAATCTCCCGGCGGAGACGCGACTGGCCCTGTACGCCCGCCACCTCGGTACGGCAACCCTCGTCGATACGGAAATCGCCTCGCTCGAGACCGGGTTGTTTTCCGATTTTCCCGGACTGGTGCAATCGGCCGGAAAAACTCTCGTCGCTTCTTTCCATGACTTCACCGGCTTTCCCGGACGAGAGCGACTCGCCGAGCGCATCGCCCTGGCCTATGCCCTCGGTGCCGAGGTCGCCAAAGTCGCCGTCGTCCTCACCTCGATGAAGGATCTGTTCGAACTCGTCGAACTGGTCGAAATCCAACGCGAAACGGGGCGCGCTCTCTCTGCGATGGGCATGGGCCCGCTCGGAAAACTTTCCCGACTCGTCCTCGCCAGGGCGGGATCGTGTTTGAACTACGGTTATCTTCGGACCCCCAACGCACCGGGACAATGGGCATCGGAAGACCTCGGTCGATGGCTGCGGGAGATGTGAAGGCCCCCTTACCGCAGGGCAAGCCCGTGCCTCTGCCAAAACGCCGCGAGATCCGCCTGCGATCCGTTGAAAACGTTCCGCTCGACGGGTCGGTCGAGATCCCCGAAATAAGCGGGAAAACGATACCCCCCGTGACTGTAGACTTTCGGAACGGAGCGCCCTCCGGTCCACTCCACGCCTCCGTATTGCCAGATCGACCAGGTGGGCCAGACGCCGTATTGCTTCGCAAGCCCCTCGGGATGAACGGGCACGGGGAATTGGGGATAGGCGGGATCGTAGCCCTTGTCATGCGAATACAAGGCCAGCCAGTACGGCATCCGCCTCAGCTTCGCTTTGGTCGCCTCATCCGCGCCGCTCAAGAGCGCCTTGAGATGACCGCTGTTCTCGAGATAGGCGACGGGCACCACACCACTGCGAGCTTCGATGCGGTCGAGGAAGCGCAGGAGATCGTCCAACCGTGACTGGGCATCAAAATCGCCGACAAGGAGCAAATGCGAAGCACGCCAGTCGCGGCTTTTGGCCAGGCCCTGGGCGCGTTCGAGGAACTGATCGGCCTGGACCACGGCATCGACATGAGTCTGCAAGCGATAATAGACACCCGGCAGCATTGCCGCGCGGTCCGCCGCCGCGAGAAAGGCCTCGCATTTCGTGTCGAGATTGCCCCCTTTACCGGCCCGGGCGATGAGGGCGACCGCCCCATTGGCGCGGAGCGCCGAGACATCGTTCTCCGAGTAGGCCCGCCCTTCCCGTTGCTTTTCCTTTGGATCGTAGGCCGAGACATTGATGATCTGCGGCATCGTGCCCGGTGCGGCGGCCGACGCCCCTGTGCCACCGTCCCCCGGAGTGACCACAGTGCGACACTGTGCCAGCCCGAGCACAACGAGCCCCCACGGAAACACGACCTTCCAAACGCGGTTCATCAATGAAAACAATGCCATCATTTCTCTCGCTTCGCGAACGATCCCTTGATCCCCCGTTCGCAAAATAGAGAACGTGCGATCCCCGCGTGATCGCGCCACGCGAAGAAGTTCGGAAATACTTTTTGCATCGCCCCGGCCCCGGACCTAGTCTCCCATATGGACAGATGTTACCTTGGATTCGGGCTGGGCATGCAGGAGATGATCGTCATCTTTCTGATCGTGCTCCTCCTTTTCGGTGCAAAGAAAATTCCGGAACTTGCCCGCGGAATCGGCAAGGGCATGGGCGAATTCAAAAAGGCCAAACACGAGTTCGAACGAGAGATTCACATGGGTGAAGAAGAGGGAAAAAAGGAATGGGACCGAGTCACCCAGGACCGCAAAAAGTCCTCCTCGGACACGCCCCCCGACCACGACTGATTTCCCCCTGCCGGATCGCGCCATGCGCCCCATGCCCCGCAAGACCGTCGTGCTGATGCCGACGGTCTTTTTTCTTTTGCTCTCCGCAGCACTTCCCATCCCCGCCGCCCGGGCGCAGGAAACGAAGGCACCTCCCGCCGCTCCGGTGGCCCCGGTGACCTTCACCTTTTACAACCTGATGAACTATCTCGCGATGGAGCGGCGGGACGGCGACGAGGTGGTGCCCAATGCCCCCAAACCCGAGCGAGAGGTCACGGCGGTCATTGAGGCACTCACCACAATCCGTCCCGACATCCTCGGAGTCTGCGAACTGGGAGACGAGACCTTTCTCGCCGACCTCCAATCGCGGCTCAAGGCCTCCGGGATCGATCTGCCCCATACCGAATTGGTCCGCGACTCGGCCGGATGGAATCGCAATCTCGGCCTCCTCTCGCGCTTTCCCATCGTCGCACGGAACTCGCGCGAAGACTACACCTACGAACTGGAGGGCACCAAACACTCCTTTCAGCGCGGCATTCTCGATGCGACAATCGCGGTGTCGCAGACCTACCACCTGCGGTACATCGGCCTGCACCTCAAATCGAAACGCGAGGTTCCCGAGGGCGACGAAAGTCTCATGCGCCTGAACGAAGCTCGTCTCGCCCGCCAACACCTCGATCGCATCCTCGAGGCCGAGCCGGGAGCGAACGTCATTGTCTCGGGCGATCTGAATGCCCTTCGCCACGAGATTCCGATCAAAACGCTCCAGGGAAAATTCGGTCAACAGGGTTATCTCTCGGCCCTGACCCTGTCGGATCCCTACGGATTTCACTGGACCCACTACTGGTCGTTTGCCGACGAATATTCGCGCTTCGACTACGCGCTCTATTCGCAGGGCCTGAAAGACGAGATTGATCGCGAGGCCTCCCACATCCATCACTGGGAAAACTGGAACAAGGCCTCCGACCACCGTCCTCTCGTCATCCGAATCGTGCCCGAAGACCGATGATCGTAAAGGCCGAAATGGCAACCACGGAAGGTACCGAAGGTACGGAATCAGAGGGAAGAGAGCGATGGGATGGGTTCACCCCATGAGTGAACTTCGACTCCGCCGCATTCCCTTGATTTGTCCGTGTGTTCCGTCTGTTCCTTGCTTCCCCAGCTTCGGACTGAGGCGGATCGGTTTGGCGGCCCCTTATTCCCCGCCCCTCCGAGGAGCATTCCGCCGCCCCCGTTTCCGGATCCACACTCCGAAGGCCGAGAACAGCGTCACCACCAGCCAGGTTCCTGGTTCGGGCACCGCCGTGAGGGTGATCGCGTTGCCGGTGTCATTGTAATTGAGCAGATAGCGATTGCCCCCGATGAGCCTTTCGGTGTCGTCGAGCCAGGGCGTGCCGCCGTAGGTGAACAGACCCGAAAGCGATCCGTAGGTCGCGATGGTATACACGTTGTCCGCCGTAAAGGCTCCGGTCGTGTTGAAGGTGAGAGTGGTGTCCGACATCATCGTGAGAGTCCCGGTGATATCGACACGGCTGGACGCTCCATCGACATTCTCAACCAGGTCGACGAGCCAGGTGTTGCCCTTCTTCATATCGAGATTGCCGCCGATAGCGAGAGTCCGGTCGGATATGCCGTCGAAGGCGGTCGTGATCGTCGCTCCGGCATCGGTCGCAAACTTCACGTCGCCACCGATCGATCCGAAGCCCGACAAAGTGCCTCCCACGACAACGACGTCGCCATCTCCCGTGCCGCTGCCCGTCGTATTGTTGACGATCAGTGCCCCGGACTCCAGGAGCGTGCCGTGATTCACCTCGGGACCGTGCATCGTTTCGCTGTAGGTGTTCGCGGCGGTCAGGACGAGTGCCCCGTCGCCCCGCTTGATCAGGTCGCCCGTATCCCCCGCAACGATACCCCCGACGGTGAGAGTCTGCCCAGCATCCACATCAAAGGCGCCTCCGTTGGATCCCAGGGTGATGCCGCGAGTTGCGTCATCGATCGTGAAGGTCGCCGTCGCACGGAGCCCCCCGCCGTCGAGGGTCAACTGGGCGGGATTGGCCACGACGGGAGCAGCCCCGAGATTGGCCTCCGCCTCGATGCTGACCCATCCTCCGTTCACCACCGTGGTTCCCTGATAGGTGTTTGCCGCGCTCAGGCGCAGGGTGCCTTGTCCGGTTTTGACAATGCCACCGTTGGCAATCTGCGCCCCGATGTGGAGATCATTGGCGGCACTACCGTCGCCGATGACAAAGTTCCGTGAAACACCTCCCAGGTCAACCGTTCCCGGGTTCGTTCCGGAACCGGTCGGAAGGATTGCCGCCGTTCCCGAAGTCAGGGTGTTGTTCACCGTCACATCGGCTTCGAGGAGGAGACGCCCCGCGACCGCGTTGTCGGCCTCGAGCAACAAGGTCGGACTGTTGGTGCCTCCAAATTCCAATCCCTTTCCGCCACTCAGGACGTGCAGCAGGCCACCCGTCGTTCCCCCCTCGACGGTATTCGTTCCATCCGTGATGAGAAAATGGTCGGCCTCGACGAGACCGCCGTCGCTGACCGTGCTCGTTCCGCCACTGAAGGTGAAGCCATCCTCCGACCCGAAAACGGTGTTATCCCCCGTGGTGAAGGTACCCCCGCTGTTGGTAAATTCTCCGACCGTTTCGGTCTTCCCGGTGAGGGCTCCGAAGTGGAAGGTGCCCGCAGTCATCCGGATCGAGGCATTGTCTGCGATCTGTTCGCTCTCGCGCACCTCCAGAGTCCCTCCCGAGATCACGAGATCGTCGTCGGTGGAGAGGTTCCCATCCGTTCTCAGAGTCGTGTTCGATCCTACGGCTCCGTTCAGCGCGAGGATCCCGCCGCTCACCGTGGTCGAACCCACGAAGGAATTCGCCGCAGTCAGCTCCAGCGTCCCCGCCCCGGCTTTGGCGAGATGGATTCCACCATCGATCCGGCCGGCGTAGGAAGAATCTCCGGCCTGATTCACGGTGAGGGTCTTCCGTTCGAAGGCGCTGTTCCGGATCGTTCCTCCGGGTCCGGTAAGGCCGCCGATTTCCTGATCGTATCCGTTGAGATCGAGAACGCCATCGGCCTCACCCAGTCCACGGGTGCTGACAACCGTCGTCGCGGAAAGAGCGTTGGTCCGCCCGATCTGGAGGATGCCTCCTTCGATGTAGAGGTCGCCGAAACTGTTGCTGCCGGCGAGCTTGATCACATCCTGTCCCACCTTGGTCAGGTCGAAGCTGCCGGTGATGTTGCCATCGATGACGAGGTAGGATCCGCGCAGCCCGACGTCGCTCGGATTGAGGTTCGTGCTGGTGTTGAATTTGCCCATGTCATAGATGAAATGGTTTGAACCGGACGAGGACCCGGCCGGGTAGATCTGCCCGAGGTAGGAATCCTTCGTGAGATTGATCGTCACTCCGCTGCGGATGGTCTGGATCACTGCGATCTCGTCATAATCCTGCGGCAGATAGCCCATGATGGAGCCTCCGGCCAGATCAATGGTGCGGGTTCCGCTGACGTCGGTGAAGATCTGCCAGTGAACACCGTCGGCGAAGGTATAGTTCCCGCTGCCGCGCGCATCACTGCGCGCCCAGCGCTCGATGGAGCCGGGTTCCTGGACGAGCGTGGCGGTGGGGACAAAATTGCCCGTCGCGATTTCGATGGCGGAGGTCGAGCGTGCGTAGGCGGTGACGTCGCCGCTGCCGAAGGCACCGTTGTGCAGCACGCGCACGGTGCCGTCGCCGACGCTGAAGGTGCGGCCCACACCGGTGAAGCTGGCGCTGTTGTCGCCGAGGCTCAGGATCCCGTCTCCAGAGGTGCGCACATCGTAGAGGCCCTGGTTGTTCAGACCGCCCGCGCCGCTGCCTGCGCCGAGCTGCACTCCGGTGCTGGAACCCGGACCATGAGTCGTCGCGTCGACGCTGATCAGGTAGTGATCGTAGAGCGTCACCGTACCGGTGCGCATCGTGTGGCGCCATGCATCCGCCTGGAGGAAAACGATGCCCTCATGGCCGCCTCCGTAGGTCTTGAGATCAATCGCGGGGATCTGGTCGAGACGATCACTCGCGGCGACACTGCGGATGAGGCCCATCTCATTGACCGTGATCTTGCCCCCGCTCCAGGTGAACAGGTCAGGGGTGCTGCTGTTGTAGTAGTAGGACAATTCGGTGAGATTGTAGACGTTGTCACGGTCCGACAGATGTGCACCGTTGAGGACCACCTCGCCGGAGCCCTGTCCGCCCGGAGTGCGGAACTCGAGGCGTCCGTTGTTGACATTCCAGACGCCGGAGAACTGTGGCTGGTCGCTGCGGATGCTCAGGGTGGACTGGCCAAATTTGGTGACGGTGGCGGCGTGGATTTTTCCGTTGATCAGGAGGTAATCATCGTTGGCGTGAATCAGCGCCTCTCCATCACCGTTACCCGAAGGGCCAAAATACAAGTCGGCATTGATGGTGGGCTGATTGTTCACCTGCATGAGCCCACCGCTGCGGATGATGATGCGGTCGAAGGCGTTGTCCGCGCTGTTGTCGATGCTGCGATCCGTGCGCAGGGCGTAGAGGTCGAGATTCGCACCGAGAACGCCGGTGGCCGTGGTGAGGTTGAGAATCTCCGTGCCGTTGTTGAGCGGCAGGTCAGTGGTGTCCACCGCACCGCCCACAGAGGTCAGGTAGTTCGCCGGAGCACTGCCCTGGGTGATCGTCCGGAAGCCGAGCGTGGCATCGTATTTGACGAAATTGTTGTCGAAACGACTCACGATCCAAGGATCCACCATGTTGTTGTTCATCAGGCTCGATCCGTTGGCGGCGAGGAACAGCGCGCTGTCGACGTTGGATGCCACCGTACCGAGCATGTCGGCGGTATTCGTGAAATATACCATGCCCGCGATCTGGAGAGTGCCTGTGCCACTGCGCGTGAGATTGCCGACGGAAAGCTCGACCCAGTCGCCCGTGTCGCGGCGGAGGACCACTTCCGAGCCACCCGCAATGGTGAGATCCCCGATGATTTCGCGATTGGCGATGTGGTCAGAGTTGTCCCCATACATCTCCAGAACGGCCCCGTTCAGCGTGATGCCGACGGCATCGGCCCACCGTCCGCCACCACCAAGGGTGCCCGTGGCGCGATTGCCCGTGGTGCCGCTGCCGGTGAAGGGGCTGTTGTTGTCGAAGCGCAGGCGCGAACCCGGATGCAGCACGAGGACGTTGGCATTGGTGAGGCCGCCGGTGGTCACGGCGGTTCCGGAAGATCCCTCATAGCGCATGTCGCCGTAGACATCGATCTGACCGGTGCCCAGCGGAGTGCGAAAGGTCGTCCCCGTACCCACGGCCCCACCCTGGACCGAGAGGGCCAGGCCGCGATAACCGCCATCCATGTTGCGCGAACGCGTCACGAGGGTACCCCCGTCGTAGCTGTTGTTGCCGTTGGCCGCAAAGGTCACCGTGCCGTAGCCGGAGACCGTGTGCGCGATGCCGAGGATCATGCGGTGCCCCGCACCCGCGAACTGATCGGCACCATCGGTGACCGGGTTTGCCGTCAGGGTGCTCTCGGCTCCCCCCAGGCGCCACTCGGCACCACCGGTTCCCCAGGGAGTGACGCTGTTTGCCGTGAGATTGCCCCCGCCGTCTCCCGCCCCGAGATTCCAGAGGTTGAATTTGCCCCCATCGCGCGAGGCCATGAGCGGATCGACCGAGAGGCTTTGGCCGTTGTCGATGGACAGCTCCCCGACTCCGGTCCCGCGGACGACGGATGCGACAGCAGCGGTGATCGCGTTGAAATTCGCGATGGTGCGCGTGCCAATGACCGGAGCAGCGGTGCCGCTGGTGAAAACGTTCGTCAGCCCGGTGGTGCCCAGGCTGGCGGTACTGACGAGCGACAGGCCCGCTCCGGCGAAAATCTGCACCGGCCCGGTGCCGAGGGTAGCGTTGGTTTGGCGAACGGAAGTGTGGCCGGTGAAGGCATTGTAGCCACCGCTGAAGGTGTTGGCGGCGTTGTTATCGAAGTGCACATACCAGATGCCCGCCTTGTTGAAGGTGCCACTGCCACTGACGACGTCCCGCAGCCAGAAGGGCGTGTCGTCAATACGGAAAACCGGGCTGTCCTCAATGACGAGTTTGTTTTCCAGCACGATGGTGTCTCCCCAACTGCTTGCATCGAAGACCAGATACGGGCTGTTCGAGGTCCTGAAAACGTTGCCGAGGTTGTTCACCCCGATAGTGCGGGTTCCGGACGAGCCACCGTTGCGGTCCGTAGTGAAGATGACCAGACCGTTGACGGAAATGTCTTGCCCCGGTGCGGTGAACACGCTCGACGCTCCCGAGATCGCCATGCGCAACGTGCCGTAGTCCAGCTCCACATCACCCGTTCCTCCCACGTCGTAGTTGGCCGTGCCGGAGGCAGTCAAGCGCCATTCCCCGCGATTGAGAGTGAAGCCGCCCGTGAAACCAGAATTGTCGCCGTTCATGTGCAACACACCATCTCCTGTCTTCACGATCGGAGCAGCGCTGGTGACACTACCATTGAGACGCCAGGTGTTGCCATTGACGTTCATCCCCACCGCGCTCGTGCCGCCGATGGTCGTGGTGCCGAGCACCTGCCCGTTTGAATTGCTGTTGTAGAGGCGCAGGAGGGTACCGGCCGGACCCGTAGTACCTCCGATATTGAGATTCTGGAATCGCACCTCCGAGGAAGTGCTGCTGCCGGTATACTTCTCGGCCTGAATCAGAGCCTGGCCGACATTCTCCGCCACGGTGACGGTGAGACCGGTGAAGGTGGTGGTGGCACTGTTGTGCCGCAGGCGCAGGTCGGGCATCTGGTTGCCGCCGCTGTTGTTGGCATAGTTGCCGTGCAGGATGATCTCGCTGGCCGTTCCCTGGGTGCCCGCGCCGTCGAGATAGAGCCTGCCCCCGTTGAGCTGGATGGTGCCAGTGATGGCGTTGGCGGTATTGGTAACCTGGAAGCCGCCGGGACCGTCGAAGGTGAGATTCGCCGCTGTGAGAACCCCGCCAAACCGCTGATTGGGCGTGTAGTGTCCCGCGTAGACGATGCCCTCCACCGGTGTGGTTCCGTCACCAAAGTAGAGATTCGTACTGTTGAAATCCACGCGATTGCTGTCGTCGCTGCTGAGGATCAGTCCGCCGCTGTGAATATTGATCTGGCCCCCATTGAAGATCATGTCGTTGGTGCTCGATTCCTCATCCACGCGCAGGGCATAGACGTTTTTGGTACCAGTGAGGGTCGTGTCACCCCATCCACCTGAAAACCGCACAATTTCGGTGCCGGTGAAGGGAGTGAGGAAGGCGTTTCCGCCGCCCCCTACCGGAGTCCCCGTAACGAAGGGGGCGTTGGTGAATCCCGTGGTGCTGTTGTAGCTCAGGAAGGTGCGCCGAGTCGCATTGACCATCCAGGGATCCACCATGCCGTTGGTGAGGGTGGGGGCCGCGCCCGTGAGAATCAACTTCATCGACTCGATATTGAGGGATCCGAGCTGGTCGGAGTTTTCGCGAATGGTCAGCGTGCTCTGCCCGTCCCGGGTGAGACTCGGGGTTTTGAGAAGCATCTGACTTCCGCCTGCATTGCGTTCCAGAGTGATGCCCGCCCCCCCCTTCACCGTGATCGCCCCGACCGTTTCCGAGTTCACCCGGGCGTAGTTGGTGATCAGATTGAGGCCGGCTCCGTCGAGCGTGAGCGGGGTGGCATCGCCCAGCTTGTTTTCGGTGTTGGCTCCACCCAGATTGCTCTCGTTCAAACGTGAGATAAAGATCGTGTCCGCGACATCCATGTTGTAATCGAGCCGCAGGTTGCCGCCGGGCCGGAGGTTCAGGGTGTTGACCTGGGCACCCGTGTCATCGGTCAGCCGGCCGGCACCGCGCAGGGTGAGGCGTCCATACACATCAAAGACCGATGAAGCACTGTCGCCGGTGATCTCGAGGATGGTGCCGATACTGCCGCCGTCCGCAGCCCGAAAAATCGTCGTGTTTCCGGTGTAGTCCTGATTGCCATAGAATCGGATCACTGCTCCGGTATTGCTCGGAGTGCCTCCCGCAAAGACCGGAGATTTGCCAAGTTCGACTGCGGCGCTGCCGGTGAGCACCTTCTCCTCGGTGAAGCTCAGGTAGCCCCCGCCCGAGCCGCCGAAGCGGTAGATGCCATTGCTGCCAGCCCCCAGGGTATCCGCGGTGTAAAAAGTGGTGTTGATTGCGGACAGCCCCCAGTTTCCGTTGCCGATGCGCGCCATGTCGAGCGGCTCCGTCCAGATGCCCTCGTTAAGTCCGAACGAAAGGGATCCATCGGTCAGCGAGCGCAGCCCGTAGTCCGCCAGTGGTTGGTTGGTCAGCAAATCCACTCGTGTCGTGGAGCCTCTCTCCGAACCGAAGATGCGCACTTCCTGCCCCTGTGCGGTGAGGATGTTCGACGGGGCGGCAAGGCGGATGGCAGAGCCCTGGTTGATCACGATGTCCCCGGTGCCCGCGTTCGCCGTGGCGAGCGGCACAAAGCTCGTCCCCGGCGAGAGGATGTCATCGCGCCCGCGGGTTGCAAAATAGAGCGTTCCGCCCGTGACGACGAGACCGCCGCTCCAGGTAGCACTGCTGTCGCCACCCAGAGAGAGATCGGACCCGCCCGTCTTGTTGAGCGTGTAGCCGTTTCCGCCATCGGTGACTCCTCCGGCAAGCACAAGGGGATATTCCGTCTGGATGAGAGCGTTGTCGTTCAGCGTCGTGGCTCCGTCGAAGCGGGTATAGACGGAGGATCCTCCGGTGATGTAAAAGCGGTTCCGATCAAGGGACAGGGTTCCGAGCGTGAGCAGCTTGTTCGACGCGCCGCCGAGCCGATAGGTGTCCAGGGTGCTGTTCCCCCCCTGAACGACGACATCGTTGCCGAGGGCTATGCGCTGCGCGTTGCTGGTGTTGTCGCCGTTGGTGTAGAGTTCCCACTCACCGCCGCGCAAAATGACGGTGGTGTTGCCGGGCAGGGCTCGGGAGACATCCTCCGGCGTGGCGATCGACTGGTCGTTGATATGCGTCTGCACGACACCCCGCGAGATCTGGAGAGTGTCGAGCGAGTTTGGCTTGCTGCCGTTGATATTGGAGAGTATGAGCCGCCCGCTGCCCACCATGTGCAACATCGATCCCGCTCCACCGATGATCTGCCCGTCAAAAGTGGTGCTGGCACCATTGCTGCCCACCGTGAGGGTGGCGGTGCCCAGATCAACGGTGCCGGCTGATGCCTGGAAGCCGTTGCTCGGATTGATCGAGGCGAGCCCGCCGAATTCCTGGTCGTGGTTGTTGAACACGATCGAGGTACCAGGCGAGAGAGTGATCGTTCCGCCGAAGCGCACCGTTTGATTTTCGACGAGCGGAAACACGTTTGCGGTGGTGAGATTGAACGCGCCGCGATTCAACTCGATGTTGCCCTGCAAGGTCTGCGGCACTCCGATATCGAGAGTCCCCGGACCATACTTGACCATCGCCGTGGCGAAGGTGTTGTTCGCGTTGTTGCGCACATTCGCGATGGGCACTCCGAGGGTCGAAGCGGCGGCATCGTCCGTGTACAAATAGAGCGTCGTCAATCCGATGTTGATCTCCGAACCGGCCGCACCGGTGAGATCCGCTCCGGCATTGAGGAGAATGCCCCCCTCATTGGCCGGGGTGGCCAAATCACCCACATTCAGCGTGAAGGTGCCGAGATTCACATTCGCGTCCGTGCGGAAGGCAAAGACGGAGCGATCCGCCGTGAGCGTTCCCCCGGTCCCGCCCGCATTGAAGACCTGGGTGCTGCCAGACGCCGTGTCGAGGTCGCCCGCGCCGCCGTAGGTGGCCGTCACCACGCTGTTGCCTGACATGGTGACAAAATCCGCCGCATTGCTCGCTCCGTTCTGCGTTCGGATCGCAAAGGGACCGACAATCGTATGGATGAGCGAAGGGGCCGTGGTGAAGGTGAAACGCTCCTCCCCGCCGAGATCGCCGCGCTGCGGAACAAAGGTGACCGTGCCCTGGCCACTGCGGACCAGGGAGGCGAAATTCAGCTCCGTGTTGAAGGTGTCGGCGGCGAGGTCATTCGCGACGAGACGCGCCCCCCCGGAGAAGGTGAGACTGCCCGTGGTGGAAGTGACGGAATGCGCCGTCGGAGCCGACAGGCCATTGATCTGCAGAGTGCCATCCACCATCGAAACGGCGGCGTTCGCACCAAACGGGCTGCCACTGGTGGCCTGGGCCTGGCCGATGAGTGTGCCCTGCGTGACCATCGTGGTGCCAGTGTAGGTGTTGCCCGTACCCGTCCCCGGATCCAGAATGACCGTGCCGCTGCCCTGTTTGTCGATGCCGTAGCCGCCGCTGATCACCCCGGTGAAGCTCACATCCCCGCCCGCGACCGCCGTAAGGGCCATGCCACGAGTGGAGAGATTCACATTGCCGGAGAAGGCCTTCGCCCCGGCGTCGAGACCGCCGAGGGTCTGCACATCACCCGTGGCCGTATTGATGAAATTGCGGTTGATGGTGCGCACCCCTGAAGCAAGGATCTGCGTGAGGACACTGTTGCGAAAGGTCACATTCGAAGTCGCGGCACCGAGCGCGTTGTCATGACCCAGCACCAGATATCCGCTGCTGATTGTGGTGCTGCCCAGGTAGGTGTTGTTGCCATCCAGCCGGAGGGTGCCGGAGTCGTTCTTTTCCAGATCATTCCCCGCCGCACCGGAGAGCACGCCCGTGATCGTCGTCCGCGCCCCGCGGGTGCGCAGGGCAATGTCGCGATTCAGGGTGAGAGCCCCGAGTTCCACCTTGTAACCACTGGAGCCGTCGAAAAAGATCGCGCTGTTGTCCCCGCCACCGAGGGAGTAGGTGCCGCTGTGGCCAATCGTGAGCGAGGGGATCTGGATGGTTTGGTTCTCCGAACCGGGTCCGGTCGGACCGACCGCAATGATCCGGTCGCTGCCATCATTGCCACCGGCGGTAGAGATGGCATTGTCGAACAGGAAGGGGCCGACACCGTTGATGCGATACTCCAATTGCGCCGTGCGGTCGCTGTTGGTCGAAAAGGCAATCGTCGAACCCGCCACGCCCGCCGCACCGGTATGCCCGAGGACGAGCCTGCCCTGGGTCAGGGTGGTGGTTCCGTCGTAGGTGTTGTCTGCGTTGAGGATGAGCACCCCACCGTAGGCCTTGGAGAGGGATTGCGTCCCGGTCGCCTGATTGGCGATGACGCCGTTGACGATCAGGGTACCGACTCCTGCAAAATAGCTGTTGTCATAACCCGTTGCCAAGGTCAGGGTGTTGGTCGAGTTGTGCATGGTGATGTCGTTCACCTCCACTTCGGTGTAGTTGGAGCCAACCGAATAGACGTTCAGGGTACGGTTGGCATCGAAGGTCAGGTTGCCGATTTGCACTCGATTGTAGTATCCCCCGTTCAAAGTCGTCGCCCGGATCGTGCTCGTACCCCCGCCAATGTTGAGGTTTCGCGCCGCATACTGGGTATCCACAGAGTCGCCGTAGCTGCCTGCAGCCGCATCGAGGCGCAATTCGCCCGCACGCAGGACGAGGTCCGCCGAACCTCCGCCCAGCGCCCCATTTTCCCCCACCCAAAGCAATCCACCCTGACCGACGGTAACCTGGCCGGTGTAGCTCTGCGCCTTCGGAAGATAGATCGTGCCGTCGGTGTAATAGCGATCCGTTCCGTCCGGGGCACCGACGATCAGCGGCGTGGGAGACCCGAGCGCGTCATCCGTCAGCACATTGGCGTTTGCGATGGTGAGCACACCGGAATTGTAGATGTGGCCACCGAGACGATAGGCGGGGACGCCTCCGCCGGTAGGGGAAAGGGTGGTGCCGGTGAACACGCCATTGCCGGTGTCCGCCCCGAACCAGGCCTCCACATTCGGGGCCACGGTCCGGATCTGGCCGGGAAGATCCTCCTGAAAATCATCGAGGTCGCTGATGGTCACCGAGAGACGCCGTGCCTGGCCGCTCGGGTTGTTGGTAATCAGAACATGGTTCCCAC
>CALDKL010000041.1 GCA_937898895.1 uncultured Verrucomicrobiae bacterium
GGCCAAGCCCATGCATGTGGGCCACATCCGCAGCACGATCCTGGGCGACTGTCTCGGCCGCATCGCCAAATTCCTCGGGCACCGCGTCATCTCAGACAATCACATCGGCGACTGGGGAACTCAGTTCGGAATGATTTTGTGGGGATGGAAGGAATTGCTCGACGAAGCGGCCCTCGCAGCAAACCCGATCACGGAATTGCTCCGCGTCTACCGCACGGTGAACGCACGGACGAAAGAGGACGAAGCGGTGCTGGAATCCTGCAAGCTCGAGCTGGTGAAGTTGCAGGGAGGCGACCCGGAGAATCTTGCGATCTGGGAGCGCTGCGTCGACCTCTCGAAACAGGGTCTGCAGAAAATCTACGACACGCTCGATGTCACGTTTGACTACTGGTATGGCGAAAGCTTCTACAACGATCGCCTTGCCCCGCTGGTGGAGGACCTGCTCAGGAGCGGCATCGCCGAAGTGAGCGAGGGAGCCGTCTGCGTCTTTTTCCGCGACGACGAGCGTCTCTCCGACAAACCGGCGATCATTCGCAAGGGCGATGGAGGCTTCCTCTATGCCACCACCGACCTTGCCACGATCGACTTCCGCATTTCCGAACTCGGTGCCGACGCCATCTGGTATGTGGTGGGTGCACCCCAGCAACTGCACTTCGAACAGATATTCTCCATTGCGAGACGACGTGGCCAGACCACGGACTTCCGGCACATCCCCTTCGGCAGCATCCTTGGAAAGGATCGCAAGATGCTCCGCACCCGCAGCGGCGGCACTCTGCCGGGCGACACGGTGCAGCTCGCCGACGTTCTGGCTGAGTCGGAGGAACGCGCCAGGGCCATCATCGAAGAAAAAAATCCCGACCTGCCCGAATCGGAGAAAGCGGAGATCGCCCGCGTCATCGGAATTGGTTCGGTGAAATATGCGGAGCTGAGCCAGTTCCGCATGACCGACTACATCTTCGACTGGGATACGATGCTCAGTCTGAAGGGCAACACGGCCCCCTACCTGATCAACGCCTATGTCCGCACCCGCGCGATCTTCCGAAAACTTGGGAGTGAATACGATCCCGACGGTGGCAGCCTGACACTGACCGAGGACGCCGAGAAAACGCTGCTCCTGAAACTCGCGCAATACGGCGAAATCGTACCGACCGTGCTCGATGATTTCCGCCCGAACGCGCTTGCTGCCTATCTCTATGAGCTGGCGACGACCTACCATCAGTTTTGGGAGGCCTGTCCCGTGCTACGGGTGGAGGGAGACATCCGCCACACCCGTCTCTCGCTCTGCGAGCTGACCGCTCGTATCCTCCGGAACGGTCTCGGCCTGCTCGGTATCGGAACGACAGAGCGAATGTAGAATCCTGACAAACACCTCTTCCTTCCCCCACTTTGTGGACGCGAAACTCAAAGCCCTCCTCGATCACCTCAACACCGCGATCCTCGGAGCGGAGAGGGCCGTTCGCGAACTCGTCGCCGCTCTGCTTGCGGGTGGCCATGCTCTGATCGAGGGACCTCCCGGGGTGGGCAAGACGACTCTGGCAAAGACCCTGGCGCAATCGATTTCGGGTTCGTTTCGGCGCGTGCAGTTCACCCCCGATCTGCTCCCGGCGGATCTCGTCGGATATTCGATCTATCGACCGGATCGAAATGCCTTCGAATTCATCGAGGGGCCCGTTTTTGCGAACCTCCTCCTCGCCGATGAAATCAACCGGGCCAGTCCTCGCCTCCAGAGTGCCCTCCTCGAGGCCATGAACGAAGGTCAGGTTACCGTGGATGGAGTCACCCGTCCCCTCCCGGGTGTGTTTCAGGTCGTGGCGACGCGGAACAACCGACATCGGGCGGGCACGTTTCCGCTGCCAGGGCCTCAGCTGGATCGTTTTCTCGTTTCCATCGAGATGAATCTGCCCGACCGCGAGGTGCGCACGGGCATCCTGAGACAACATGCCAACCGATGGTCGCAGTTCGGATGCGAAGATCCTCCACCCGGACCGGAACTGAGTCTTGCGGAGGTGACCGAATGGCAGCGTCTCGTGAGGTCCCTCCCCGCCTCGGATGCGATTTTCCGGTATGTCATTCGTCTGTGCGATGCGATTCGCCATCATCCCGAACTCGATACCGCGATCAGCAATCGCGGTGCCCTCGCCATCACGCAGACAGCCCGGGCGATGGCCTTTCTCGAAAATCGCGAAGCTGTTTTTCCCGAGGACGTGAAGGACGCCTTTCTCCCTGCGGTCCTCCACCGCATCGAAGCGGGAGAAAGCGAATTCGACCGCGATGGCACCACCCGACGCCGCTCTGCCCTGCGGCTTCTCCTCGAAGAAATGCTCGAGTCCGTCGCAGTGGAGTAAGACGGCTGGGCCGCGCCCGCACCATTGGTGTTGCGGCCGTGACAACAAGTCTCCCGCAACAATCGGCTTCCTCTCCAGGATCGCGATCAGAAGCCGACATGAGAAAAGGATCCTCCGGATCGGAGGAATCCGGTGACTCGCATGATCGAGGGATGTTCGCAGATCGAGCAAAGAGGATGGAGTCAGTCAGGCAAGGCGCTACAGGATGAAACTCCCAACAATAATTTTCCTGGCCTATTATTCTTTATTCTGACAGACCAGGAAAGTCCGGTTCGAGAGGATCGTTTGGCTGAGAACTCACTCGTGACCGCAAATGGCCCCGATGTCATCGAGACGCCCGAAGACGATGAGTCGGTCACCCATCGCCAGGCGAAAATCCGGGGCGAGTGTGCCGAGCAGTTCATCGCTGCCACGGGCGCGCGCATTACGACCAGCGGGACACGCGCATTCTACAATCGCACAACCGACAGCATCACCATGCCGGATCGTCATTGTTTCGCCGGAACCGAAA
>CALDKL010000042.1 GCA_937898895.1 uncultured Verrucomicrobiae bacterium
CTTCTCGGAGACATGCCTTGCGATTACCTGAAGACGAGGCACCACACGAGAAGGTGGTCGGCCCAAGGAAACGATCAAGTTTTTTCGGGCATCCCCCCTGTTCCCGGTGCACCATCCGACGCCCCCTCCCATGAGTCATCAGCAACGGCGATTCCCGATGGTGGGGGATTTGTCAGGGTACCGGGATGCGCTCGAGCAAGGTCGCGATGATCTGCTCGCTGGTGATTTCCTCGGCCTCAGCCTCATAGCTGAGGAGGATGCGGTGGCGGAGGACATCGTAAACAAGATCCTTCACATCCTGGGGCACGACGTATCCGCGGCCCTTGAGGAAGGCGGCGGCTTTGGCAGCGAGAGTCAGATTGATCGTGCCGCGGGGCGAGGCTCCGGCACGCACGAGTGGCTGCAAGGTCGGCTCGATCTCTCCGGGAAAGCGGGTCGCATGGATGAGACGGACGATGTAATCCTTCACTCCGTCGTCGACATAGACATAGTTCACCAACTCGCGACTGGCGATGACCGTCTTGGGATCGACGATGGCGCGCACCTTCACCCTGGGAGCGGAGGTGGCCATACGGTCGAGGATGATTCGTTCCTCGGAAACGGACGGGTAATCGACGATGACCTTGAAGAGGAAGCGGTCCAACTGGGCTTCGGGAAGCTGGTAGGTGCCCTCCTGGTCGATGGGGTTTTGCGTCGCGAGGACGAGAAAGGGATCGGGAAGTCGATAAGTGGTGTCGCCAATGGTGACCTGACGCTCCTGCATCGCCTCGAGCAGGGCGCTCTGTACTTTGGCCGGGGCACGGTTGATCTCATCGGCGAGGATCAGATTGGAGAAGACCGGGCCGAGTTTCGGCGTGAATTCGTTGGTTCCGGGATTGAAAATGAGAGTGCCGAGGAGATCTGCCGGGAGCAGATCGGGCGTGAATTGGATGCGTTGGAATTGTGCGGCGAGAGCACCGGCGAGAGTGTTGACCGTGAGGGTCTTGGCGAGTCCGGGGACCCCCTCGAGGAGAACGTGTCCGTTCGTGAGAAGTCCGATGAGGAGCCGATCGATGAGAGCCTTTTGTCCGACGACGACACGGCCCATCTCTTCCGTCACGGCGGCGACCCAGGGGTTCTGTTTCTGGATTTCCTCGGCGAGTTTCTGCGTGTCGATAGATTGCATACGATGACGGGCGATAGGATGGACGGTTTTGCCGGAGGCGCAAGCAGGGTCCGGTGATCCCAGACGGAAACTCGCGCTCAGGGAGTCGCGACTACCGCTTCTTCCTCGCCTTCGCTCGCGCCTGCGGGAGGAGGGCCATTGGCCCCGAGATCGGAAAGGCGTCGTTCCACGACCGCCTCGAGACGACGCTCCCAAAGATAGCGACGAAAGAGCACCTTGATCGCGGCAGTGAGGGGCACGGCGAGGAGGGCACCGAGCAAACCTCCGAGGAGGAAGGACCAGAAAATGACCGAAAAAATCACCGTCAGCGGGTGCAATCCCACCGAATCCCCCACGATCCGAGGTGCCGTGACAAGTCCGTTGATTTGTTGGAGGATAAAAAAGACAGCCAGTACGATCACCGGATAGATCCATACATTCGGAAGGGGAATCGTCGTCCAAGCATGGACCAGCACCTCTGCCCGGGTCCCATCAGGCGAAATCTGGGTGACAAAATAGGTATCTGCCTTCGTCGCCCCCTCGACGAGAACGGTTGCGACTTCACCGACGACAGCCTTCTCCGTCCCCTGCACGGTCCCCCAGGTCGTGGCACTGAAATGGACCAAGGCGATGATCATGGCAGGGATCATCACGAGGAGATTGCCGATGTAGGGAATCAGCCCGAGCAGGGCGAGAAACACTCCGATGAGAAGGGAGTACGGCAATCCGATCACGGTGAGGACGACGGCAACGAGGGCCCCGTCGATGAGACTGACGACCATCTGCCCCCGAAAGAAGGAAATGAGGTAACCGTTGATCTCCGTGAGCGTGCCGACGACCTCATCCTTGAACCACGAAGCGCGCAACGGGAGGTAATCCGACCAGGATCTGGCAATGATGTGTCCGTTCAGGAGAAAATAGTACAGGTAAATGGGCACGAGCAGGAGTCCGAGTAGATACCCGAAGAAACCAAAGGCCCCGCGCAAGCGCACCCAGATCATTTGACCGATTTCGCCCAGGAGTTTGGGGCCTTCCGTCGAAAGCCACTCGACTCCGTGATCGTAGTATTGCTTTGCGATACCCGTCTCGAAATAGCCCTGAAGGGAGTCGATGCCCCGTTTCACGAGGGTGGTGGCCCTCTCGCTGTAGGAGTCGCGATTCTCGTAGACCTCCTGAGCCTGGCCGATTGTGGGCACCACCACGGAGACGGCCAGCACAATCACGGAGACCACAAAGATGATGTAGACGAGGAGCATGGCCCGACGGTGCGGCCACCCACGCCGCATGAGCCAGGCGATGACGGGCTCGAGCAGGTAGGCGATGATCGCGGCCACGGCGAGGGGCACGAGGATGGGTTGGAGGAAACTGAGCACCGTCCCGCTCAGGCGCACAAACCCCACTGTGATCACGCCGATTACGACGATCGAGAGGGCGGTGATGGCACTCCAGAGAGTCCGGCGCTGGAATGAAGTCGGAATCGGTTTCGTTTCGGGACGCTCGGGCGCTGCTTCCATGGAGGGTTCGGTTCGGAGGGGGGGATTTGGCCCCGGTCGAGACTGTATAGGGGGCAGGGCTTGTCCGGCAACGTGGAATTTCGGCGGCTTGCAGCCGGAACGGGAATCGGGGGGAGGCGCAACCTGTGAATAACTTGGTGATAACCGGTGCAGATCCGCCGAAAGCCCCGCAATCACGCCCCCTGGCGACGAGGAGAAATGTGAATAACTCCGTGAATAACTCCCGGAAAAGGCTGTGAAACGTTCCAGGGCTTACGCATGAACGGCAGCATGATTTTTGATAGAACATTGAACTTGTACTTTTGCTGACGCCGGAAACCGTGCCGGAGCGCCCCACTGGGAACGAGGCTTTCCCAAGCCTCGGGCGGCGGCAT
>CALDKL010000043.1 GCA_937898895.1 uncultured Verrucomicrobiae bacterium
CGATGAGGCGGGTCACGGCAGCGATGCGATCCCGGTTTGCCGGGGGGCGGTTTTCGATCTCGGTCAACTGGGTTTCCCAGTCGCGAACCTGGCGACTCAATTCGGCGACGCGGGCGCGCTCGGAAGTGAGTCGGGCATCGATGATTTCGGGGCTGGCCTTGGGTGGGAGATCTGCCGTTTCCCGAGCGTCGGCGGGAATGCGTCCGGCGCGGCGTTCGTCGAGTTCTCGCCGGGCTGCGGTCGTTTCCCCCGGTCCCTGCTCGAGTATGGTCTTGATTCGGGCTGTCTCACGGTCGAAAGCGACGGCCGCATCGACCGTGGCCGCCGCCGCCTCAAATTGTTTCGCGATCTCGGTCTTCCTGACTTCGTCGAGGGAGGGATCCGCCTTCAGGGCCTCGGCTTCTTTGCGGATCGTTTCCGCATCGAGCGGTCTGGCCTGTGCGGAAGGTGGGTTCTGGGCTCTCGCGATCCCGAGGAAGAGAAGGGAAACGAGGAGTTGGCAAACAATCAGCTTCGGGCGCGGAGCGGGGGTCATGGGGGCTGGCCAACCTACATCGTTGCGGAAAAAAGACAGGGTCGGATTTCGAAGCTGACCCGGTCGATTCCGGCTTGTCGGGAGACGGCTTTCGCGCGATTCGTGGAGAGTATGAAACTCGCCATGCCCAACCCCAGTGGTCCCGTCTTTGTACTCAGTGAGGATCTCCGTGAAGAGGGATTGCGCGAATCCCGTCTCAGCCCCCGTCGACGCATGCTCTTCCCGATCCATCGTGGGCCGGAGGATGTCGTCCAGCGCATGCTGAATTTCATGCAGCCGGGCACCTATATCCGCGCCCACCAGCATCCTCGGGACTGGGCTTCGGAAACGCTCCTGGTGATGTCGGGTTGCCTCGGGTTCGTCACCTTTGACGCGGAGGGGGCGGTGCGAACAACCCATCGGCTCGGAGTCGGAGATCTCATCGATATCGAGGCCGGTGTCTGGCATTCCGTGCTCGCCCTGGCCGAGGATACGATCCTCCTGGAGATCAAGCGTGGCCCCTTCAACGAGGAAGACAAGGTTTTCGCCGATTGGTCGCCGGAGGAGTCCTCCGCAGAGGCATCGGAAACCCTCGCCTGGCTCACGAGTCTGACGGAGGCCCGGCATCTCTCGTCTCGATGAGGCCGAGAGGTTCGAAGACGACCTTGTCCCACCAGGCCTCGGTCACCTTTCGTCCGCCGACCAGCTCGATCGTGGCGACACCGGTGGCGAGAATGAATCCTCCTGCGAGCAGGTGGGAGAGCAGGATGAGGGAACCCTTTCCGTAGGTGCAGTTGTAGACTGCGGAAAGATACAGAGGGGTCACCGACAGAGCTACCGCCGTGCCGAATAGGATGATCTTGATGCCTCCGTCGATGCGGATGAGGAGGAAGGCGTAGCACACGGCCAGGATGGCGATGATGATCCACGATCCGAGGAACGCGGTCGCGGTGAGAAGGGGATTGAGTTTGCCTGTGAAATACCAGGCCGTAAACCAGAAGGCGAGGCCGAGGACGACAGTGAAAAGGGCGAGAGAGACGATGAGCAGGTCGGCCGATGTTCCGTGCCAGAAGGGAGTTTCGCGCTTCGCCTTGAGAAAGAGGGGCGAGCAGAGCAGTTTCCGACGGCTGGCATGGGAGAGTTCGCGCGTCGGCACTTCCGTCTCGCGATCCGAAACCTTATCGCGGAACGCGAGCACTTTCCCATCTCCGTCATAGGCCACAGGTTCTCCTGGGATGGGAAGCCCGGATCGGTAGGTCCAGTCCGACGCCGGGGCGGTCCCGGCGAATCCGAGCACGGTGGCGAAGGCGAGCAGGATGGGAGAGTGCAAACGCATGAACCGCTCAATCCGCCTCCGGTCGCACGTCGCGCTCGAGCAATTCCCGCAGGGCTGTGGCGGGGGACTTGCCGTGATAGAGCACTTCGTAGGCCTGGTCGATGATCGGAGTGCGGACGCCGAGACGGCGGGCGAGTTCGTGGGCGTTTTTTGCATTGGGGACGCCCTCAGCGACCTGGCTCATCGAGGCGATGGCTTCCTCGAGACTCATGCCTGATCCCAGCATGCGCCCGACGCGGTTGTTCCGGCTGTGCTGGCTGTAGCAGGTGACAATGAGGTCGCCGATCCCGCTGAGGCCGCGAAAGGTCTCCTCCTTTGCCCCCATAGCGACGCCGAGGCGCGTCA
>CALDKL010000044.1 GCA_937898895.1 uncultured Verrucomicrobiae bacterium
GCGGCAGCGGGGATCGGGGTGGCCGGGCGGTGTTCCATCCTGCTCCGGCAGATTCGAGGGTGCCGGACCCGGACCTTGGGGGTCACGATCGCGCCGCCAACCCGCCGCTGCGGTTCCAGGCCACGCAGTCCGCATAGCGCACGCCGTCGCCCCCGAAGAGGTCGAGGGCACTGCCAATGGTGAGATCGACCCGTCCCTTGCCAAGTCGGTCGACGCGGTCGAGATCGCCGAGGGAGGAAGCACCGCCCGCATACGTGATCGGGATCCCTCCCCATTGCCCCAGTTGCTCGACCAGCTCGCCATCAATTCCCCGGCATTGACCCTCGACATCGGCCGCGTGGATGAGGAATTCATCACAGCAGGCGGCGAGGTCGGTGAGAGTAGGGAGGTCGATTCGGAGGTCGGTGAGGCTCTGCCAGCGGTTCATCGCCACGATCCAGGCATCGCCGCGACGGCGGCAACTGAGATCGATGACAATTCGTTCCTTTCCCACCTCGGCGACGAGCCTATCGAGCCGATCGGATTGGAAGCGGCCTTCGCCGTCGAAAAGAAAGGACGTGACAATGAGGTGAGAGGCACCGGCCTCGAGCCAGGACGAGGCGTTTTCGAGGCGGATGCCGCCTCCGAGGTGCAGTCCCCCCGGATAGGCCGCAAGAGCCTCGCGGGCGGCGGTTTCGTTCCCGGGGCCAAGCTGGATGACGTGACCACCCTTCAATTCATCGGCGGCGTATCGGGCCGCGAACCAGGACGCGGGGCGCTCGCTGACAAAGTTTGTCTTCAGGGACTCCGTGGCTGAGTCGAGAGTGCCTCCGACGATCTGTTTCACTCGGCCTTCGTGGAGGTCGATGCAGGGTCGGAACTGAGCGCGGCGGAGCATGGGGAAGTCGGGCGTAGCCCTCAGGAACGGGAGGGGGCTAGGGTAGTGTTAGTCAAATTCCTGCACAAACTGAATCGTTAGCATTTGGGAAATCGGCTCGGGAAATCGGCTCGCTTCGCTCGGCGATCTTGAAATCGTGGGCCTCGTTTCCACCTTCTGCGTAGCCCGTCGGTCTCTGGAATCGCTCAACTCCCTTCTCCAGCCTGGAAGTGGAAAAAGATTGCTCACGAATATTGCACATGAATTTGGCGAACGCGCGAATCGATCCCGATCCCTCAGTAGAGTACTCTCAATTTCCGACAATTCACGGGCCATTCAGCAGTCGACGAAGCGGGACGTGGCGAAACATAGCTATCGCGACAGCCCAGAAAACGAAACCACCGCATTTTGGACTCAGAAGGAAAACCCGGACTCGGAAGGAGAACCGAAACGGAGCGAAATGCCACTCAAGCAAAAAGCCCCGGGGTCATCGGGGCTTCTTCGGAGTCATTGGAGTCTTTCGGGAGGAGCCCTTCCGGTCCGAAACGGGATCGGGAAGAGATCCGCCCCGAAAAATCCGGAGGATCAGGCCGCGCCCTGGGAGACCGCAGCGCGAGTCTGGGTGACAATGGCGACGAGCACATCGCCGTCCATTTTCACCGTCACTCCCTTGGGCAGGCTGAGGTCGGAGACCTTGAGAGCCTGACCGAGGTCGAGGGCTTCGACGTCGCTCACGAGCACTTCAGGAAGGTCGGCAGGACGGCAGAAGATTTCGATCTCGTGGACGAGTTGCTCGAGCAGGCCACCGCCGTTCTTCACCCCGGTCGGTTCGCCGTGGAGTTCGATCGGAACAGATGCGTGAATGACGTCGCTCTCGCTGACGGCGTGGAAATCGACATGGATCAGGGCACCGTTGAGCGGATTGCGCTGGATGTCCTGCACGATCGCGAGCTTGCTCTTCTCTCCCGAGACTTCGAGGTTTACGAGGAAGTTGTGACTGTGCTTGCGGGCGATATCCTGGAAGGTCTTTGCGTCGACCTGGATGAGAGCTTCGGTCTGGCCGGATCCGTAGATCACCGCAGGAACAAGACCGACGCGGCGCAGACGCCCCGAAGATCGGGTGCCCCGGGTTTCGCGTTTTTCGACTTTGAGGGATTCTTGCTTGGCCATCGTTCCGGTGTGTTTCTGATTTCCCGCCCCGGAATTCCATGCCCGGGGATCGGGGGTGCGCAATCTAGGCGACCCTCAGGAAATGTCAAAGAGAGAAGTGACCGACTCTCCGAAGTGGATCCGGCGGATTGCTTCCCCCAAAATCTCCGCCACGCTGACGGTCTTGACCTTTTCCCCGACGGCGTAAGGGGTGCTGTTGGTGGAGATCAGTTCCTCGATCTCCGATTCGGCGATGCGCTGGCGTCCCTGGTCGCCGAGGACGGCGTGGGAGACGCCCGCAAAAATGCGTTTCGCCCCTTTCTGGCGCAGCAGTTTGGCCGCCGAGGTGAGAGTGCCGGCCGTTTCGGAAATGTCGTCCACGAGGAGGACATCCTTGCCCTCCACTTCCCCAATCAGGCTGATGGCTTCGACTTCGGTGGCGCTGACGCGATTTTTCGCCACGATCGCGAGGGGGGTGCCGAGGGCCTTCGAGTAGGCATGGGCCATTTTCATTCCGCCGACATCGGGGGAAACGACGACGAGGTTGTCCGAGACGCCCTTGTCGCGCAGGTACTTGATGAGGACGGGCATGGCGTAGAGGTGATCGACAGGGATGTCGAAAAAGCCCTGGATCTGACCGGCGTGCAGGTCGATGGTAAGGACTCGCGTGACCCCGGCGGCGGTGAGCAGATTCGCCACGAGTTTTGCGGTGATCGGGACACGAGGCTGATCCTTCCGATCCTGGCGGGCGTAACCGAAAAAGGGAATCACTGCGGTGATGCTCTCGGCGCTGGCGCGTTTCGCCGCATCGACCATGATGAGGAGTTCCATCAGATTCTGGTTCGTCGGCGGGCAGGTGGGCTGGACGAGGAAGATGTCGCGCTTGCGAATGTTTTCGTTGATCTTCACGAACGTCTCGCCGTCGGGAAAATGCTTTACCGTGGCGTCCGAGCGGCGGACGCCAAGGTAGGTGGCAATTTCGTCGGCGAGTTCGGGGTGGGCGGTTCCGCTGAAGATGCGCAGGTCCAGGTGCATGGCGGACTCATCCTCGCGAAATCGAGACAAAACGCCAGTGGAAATTCCCCTGTGTTTTCACGGCATCCGTGAAAGCGGACCTGCACCCGATGATGCCGAGTCCGGGGTGTCCGCCCTTGCTGCCGAGGTTCATTGTCGCATCGGCATCGGTGGCGAAACCCATCCCTCAGTCCACTCGGTTGACCCGCTCGCCGTTTCGAAATGCCTCAAGATTGGCAACCACACTTCGCAGGAGCCTCTGGCGGGCCTCCAGGGAACTCCAGGCAGTGTGGGGAGTGATGAAAAGATTGTCGAGCCCGGAGGCGACGGCGGCGAGAAAGGGATGATCGGGCGCGGGGGGTTCGGGGGTCAGGACATCGACGGCGGCAGCGCGGATGCGGCGGTTTTGCAGGGCGGCAACCAGGTCGCCCTCGTGGACGAGGTCTCCCCGCCCGGTGTTGATGAGGACGGCACCGGGCTTCATCTTTGCGAGCGTGGCGGCGTTGATCAAATGCCGGGTTTCGGGGGTGAGGGGACAGTGCAGCGTGATGGCGTCGGCCCGAGCGAAGAACTCGTCAGGGGCGAGGCGCACGATCTCGCCCGAGGACTCGGTGCGGCCCCGTGCATAGGCCACGACCTTCATGCCAAAGGCGACGGCGATGCGGGCGACCGCACCTCCGATGGTGCCGAGCCCGATGATGCCAAGAGTCTTCCCGGCGAGTTCAGTGACCGGGAAATCCAGCCGGGTGAAGTGGGGCGACCGAGCCCATTTCTCGGGTTCGGCGGCATAACGATGCACATTGGTGACCAGATTGAGGAGGCTGGCAAAAACGTGCTGGGCAACAGATTCGGTGCTGTAGCCGCTGACGTTGCAGACGGCGAGAGCGCGGGCACGGGCGGCCTCGAGGTCGATATTGTTCACGCCGGTGGCGACGACCTGGATGAGTTTCAGGCGGGGGGCAGCGTCCATTTCCTCCGCGCCGAGGACGGCCTTGTTGGTGAGGACGATGTCGGCCTCGGCGAGCCGGGCGCGGATTTCCTCTCGGGTGCTGGTGGGATAGCTGACGAGACAGCCGAGCGATTCGAGGGCAGAGAAATCGAGGTCGCCCCGGTCGGTGGTGGAGCGGTCGAGAAAGACGAGGGTGTCGCTCATTTTGGAGACAGAGGCTTGTCCGGATCGCAGAGGCGGTCTCGGGGAGTCAATCGATGAGAGAATCCATGACCTCGATCATGGCAACAGCGGCCTCGGCGGCCTCGCGCCCTCGATTGAGTTCCTCGCCGAGGCTTCGCGCCTCGGCCTGTCCCGCATCCTCGACAAGGAGCACCTCGTGAATGACGGGGACGAGGTGAGAGACTCCGGTGTCCTGGAGGCTTCGCGTGATCGATTCGGCGATGAGGTCGGCGTGGGCCGTGGAGCCGCGGATGATGACACCCAGGGCGATGATCGCGAGGGGTTGGTCTTCGGAGGAGGCGAGTGCTTCCACGACGATAGGGATCTCGAAGGCACCGGGGACGCGGACGACACGGAGCGTCAGGTCGGGCGCGAGTGTTTTGAGAGTGGCCGAAGCGGACTCGACGAGGGCGTCGGTGAAGCGGGCGTTGTAACGGCTCGCGACGATGGCGACGCTGCCCTGTCGGGCAGTGGGAGCGGGGGAATCGGGGGACGATTTGGCCATGATCGGGAAAGGTAGGGGGGTGAGGAGGACTTGGCAAACGGCATTGGGCATACCTCATCCGGGAAAGGGATGGGTGTTTTGTCCAGGGGGCGAGCCGGGGCGAACCCTCTCTGGTCCGGCATCATACCCTCTTGGCCGTGCGCACGAAGGGCGGGATCGGGCAACCGATGGCGTCGGCGACGGCTCGAATCAGCTCGGCCTCGCCGCTGGAAACACATCCGTCGGCCATCACGCTGAGGCTGCAGGCTTCGAGAAAATGTTTTTTGAGAACGGGAGAGGCGAGGGCGAAGTGCTCGATGGCCTCCTTGATGCGCTCGAGTCCGCAGGACTCCGGTGACGAGTGAGGAGGCTCTACGAGATAGCGTTCGCGCAGATGTCGGGCGGCACCGGCAAAAGCGAGTTCGCCAGCAGTGGAGTCGCCGGGATGGCTCATTGCGGCGAGAGTGGAGAGGATGACTCCGGAATCTTCGAGCAGTGGGTGGATGCGGCGAAAGCGGATGCGGTCGGGACGACGACGGCGGAAGGAGGTGTCGAGATGGCGCGTCACGATCTGGAGGAGCATGAACTCGAAGAGATCGACGCGTTCATCGCTCGAGACGAGGCGTTCGAGGGTGTTGCGGAAGCGGTCGTATTCGTTGCGACTGAGGTGACGCAGTGTGGGAATGGCGAGATCGATGAGGCCGATCTTCACCGCCGAATGGATCGGGGCAAGCTCGGTGAAGAGTCCCGATGTCTGGCAGACGGTGGCTTCGTCAGTGGCCTCGCCGAGCTGTTCGAGTTCGAGGCTGCGGAGCGCATCGTCCTGGGCGAGGACGAGGGCGAAGACGAGGCATTGCGCTCCGGAACGCGAGCGGCAGGCCTCGAGCCAGTTTGCCGGGAGGCTTTCGTGGAGATCGCGCCCCAGCTCGATTTGCTCGGGGTGGACGCCCTTGAGGCTCTCCATTGCCTCTGCAACCTGCATTCGCATCGGCTCGCCTCCTTCCTCGAGCGAGAATCCGGAGACGGTCGATGCCGTTTTGGAACGGCGTTTGCGTTGTTTGCCCGGATCCGTTTCGGTCGGATTCTTGTCGGTGACGGGGCCGAGGCTGACCGTTTCAAACTGGCCATCCCAGTGCGGGAGGAGGCGATGGATGCGCTCGACCAGGGGGGGGTGGGTGGCAAAGAGTCGCGAGGTGATGACGCTGCCAAAAAAAAGATGGCTCGCGTCCTTGGCCATGGCGTGGTCGACGCCCGAACCGGACGCGAGTCCCCCGATCTTTTTCAGGGCACCGGCAATGCCATCCGGGTTCCGCGTGAATTGCACGGCCGAGGCATCGGCGAGAAATTCGCGCTGACGCGAGACGGAGGCCTTGATCAAATTGGCAAAAAAGGCTCCAATGGAGCCGATCAGAAGCAGCCCGAGACCTGCCACGAAGATGGCGAGGAGGATGCCACCGCCACCGCCTCCTTTCCGGTTGGATGATGACTTGAAACTGCTGCGACCTAGGGTGCGGAGGATGAATTCCCCCATCAGGGCGAGGAAGAGGATGCCGAAGAGAAGACCCATGAGGCGGATGTTCAGCCGCATGTCTCCATTGAGAATGTGGGAAAACTCGTGGGCGATGACGCCCTGCAGTTCGTCGCGGGTCAGGAGAGTCATGCATCCGCGGGTGACTCCGATGACGGCGTCGCTCGTGGTGCGCCCGGCGGCGAAGGCATTGATCGAATCCTCCGCATCCATCACGTAGACGGAGGGCACCGGCACGCCCGAGGCGATCGCCATTTCCTCGACCAGGTTCAGGAGGCGGCGCTCGTGGTAGTCGGTGGTGTTCAGGTCGAGTTCGCGACCGCCGAGTCCCCGCGCGACAACGGCACCTCCGCCCGAAAGCTGCAGGGTCTTGCAGGTCGAGGCGAGGAAGATGATCGTCGCCGTGCCGAGAGCGGTGAAGGTGAAAATCGAGGGATTCCAGAAGGGCAGCCCTCCAGGGGTGCCCAGCGGTTCGTCGGCGAAGTAACAAATCAGGGCAACCAGGCCATACATGGCTGCCACGATCCCGATAAGCGCGAAGACGAAGTAGAGGAACAGGACATGGGATTTCCTCCGCGCCACTTCCTGGTGCTCGAAGAAATCCATGGCCTGCGCTCGCGGTTCCGGGAGGGACCCCGACGAAGAATCCTTCAAAATTTCACCGACACACTCTGCCTCTCCGCCTCACCGGAGACCTCGAAGAAGGTCGCGGGAACGAACTTGAACATGCCGGCAATGAAGTTTGAGGGGAAGACCTCGAGCTTGTTGTTGTAATTCATGACCGCGTCGTTGTAGGCCTGGCGCGCAAAGGCGACCTTCGATTCGGTGGAGGTGAGTTCCTCCTGGAGTTGCAGCATGTTCTGGTTGCTGCGCAGCTCGGGATAGCTTTCGGATAGCGCAAAGAGGCGACCGAGGGCACCGCCGAGACCGGCGTCGGCGCTGGCGAGCTGCGCCATCGATCCGGCTTCACCGGAGGCGACCTGCTCGCGTGCGGCACTCGCCCGATTGCGCGCCTGGATGACGGCTTCGAGCGTCTCGCGCTCGTGGGTCATGAAGGCTTTGGCTGTCTCAACGAGATTCGGGATGAGATCGTAGCGGCGTTTCAGTTGCACGTCGATCTGGGCGAAGGCGTTCTTGTAACGGTTGCGCCTCTGCACAAGGCCATTGTAGAGACTGATCACGAAGAGTGTCGGCAGTCCGAGGAGGACTACGACGGCGATGAGGAGATAGACAAGGGTCATCATGGGGCAGAACTCGAACGATTGGATTTGAGTGTATTCCTTCGAACGGAAAGGTCGACTCCGAAGTTCGCAGATCCAGCCCGATCAGGCGATTCCAAAGGAGAACGAAAATTCGAATTGAACCGGTGGGTTCTTCCGGAGTCAAAAAGTGCCACGAGGCCCTTGTTTTATAAAAAATCCAAGTTATTTTAAAAATTAGGAACTCCGAGGGTTTATTGCCTTGGAAATCGAAACCCGTCTCCGCATCCGATGTTGTCCCTCCCTCCATTCCTCGCCACGGTCCGCGCCGCCCTCGACCAGCCTGTCTTTCCGGGAAAGGTGGTCGTCTGGCTCTTGTTCATGCTATCCATCGTCGGCTGGGTCATGATTTTATCCAAAGTGCTGCAAATCAGAAAGATGCGACTGGCTGACGAGCGTTTTACCGAACGGTTGAAGCGGTCGCGGACGACCCTGGAGGTCTTTGAGGAGGGTTGGGAAGATTCCTTCTCTCTGAAACTGCTCGTCTACCAGGCCGGGGCTCGGGAAACGGCCTACCAGCTCCTCGGCACCCGTGACGTGCAGGACGGCTTGCGGCAACGCCTCCGCATGGCCGGGAAACTGGTCGGACGGCAGATTGAATCGCTCCGCATGGCTTTCCAGACGGGATTTCGCGCCGCCAGCGGACGGCTTCGCGCGGGGATCGAAGGGCTCGCCCTGATCGCGGCAGCAGCGGTCCTGCTGGGAATCTTTGGTTTCACCTGGACACTGATGGAAGCCTTTGACAAGGCGGGGGAATTTTCCGACCTCGCCCCGCGGGTGGGAGGTGCCCTCGGGTTTCTCACGATCAGTCTCCTGGTGGCGGCTCCCTCGATCCTGGCTCGGCTCTTCCTGCGAGCTTCGGTGGGTCGCCGCGAAGCGGATCTGGAGCGGTTTCGCGACGATCTCGGACGCCTTTTTGAACGCAGTTTTGCCAGCACCGTCGATCCGGTGCGCGATTCAAACGGCGAACCCTCGATCCAAGCGGAGCGTCTCACCCCGACGGAGCCTGGAATCGAACCGTCTGTCGGATCTCCCAATGCCTCCGAACCCCCGACGAGTGGCGAAAAGAAAACCTATCATTCCATCCGCGACCGCCTCCTTCGCAGTGAGGCCGAAGAAGAGGAATCAAACCCCTTCCGGGTGAATCCGATTGCGAGACAAGCCGCCGCAGCGGGCAAGAGCCTGCGGGGATATTGAAATCCGAAGCTCCCCTCTCATGAAGTTTTCCTCCCAAACGGTGCTGCTCATCCTCGGGGTCACCCTCGCCCACCTCATCGCCATTTCGGCTCTTTCGCCGACGACGCAGTCTTCCGGGATCGCAAGCGGGGTTCTTTCGCAAGAAGGTTCCTTCGTTGGTCCGGTCGACGAGACGGCGCAAGGGGCCGAAGCAGCGCCGAAGGGAACCCATCCGATTCCCCAGGTCGAGGCGGAAGAGCCGATCGATCTGCCAGCCCAACTTCGCGTCGTGCCAGGTGCCCCCGCCCCCTCGGAAAACGAGCCCGTGGCCCAGATCCGGCCTCTCCCGGAAGGTGGAGCCGATCCCCAGGCCCTAGCGCCACTTCCCAAATCCTGATCGGATTTTCCACGCGTGCGGCAGGTTGCGCCGTAGGGTGAAATCCATGCCATCCTCCCACATCCTCCTCGTCGGACACGGCTATCTCGGTGCTCATCTGGCTGAGGAGCTGCATCGCGCCGGACACTCCGTCGTCGCGATGCATCGGGGAGAAGCCTCCCGGGAATCCTACTCCGTGGTCTCCGGCGATGTCACCTCAGCGGATTCTGTGCGTCGGGCGGTAGCGTCGTTCAGACCGACCGCCATTGTCCACTGTGCCAGTTCTGGTCGAGGAGGGGCCGAAGCCTATCGTTCGATTTTTCTCGATGGCCTCGACAATCTGCAAACCATTTTCCCCGGAATT
>CALDKL010000045.1 GCA_937898895.1 uncultured Verrucomicrobiae bacterium
CAGCGGAGTGATCGTGAAAACGCTTCGGGGTATGAGAAATGCGGGCTAACCCTCACCACCGGAAACATGGGAGACCGCGATACCGTGTTTTCCCTGGTGGATCGCGACGATCTCGCCGTCTTCCACCTCGCCGCGATGGTCAGCGGTGAATGCGAGGAATGCTTCGAGGATGCCCTCCACACCAACCTCGATGGAGGGCGTCACTTGCTCGATGCCCTGCGCCAACGCGGGGGCAAACCGCGCCTCGTCTTTGCGAGCAGCGTCGCCACCTACGGTGGCTCCGACCTGCCTGATCGCGTCAGCGACCTCACGAAACGCACGCCACAGACGACCTATGGCATGACCAAGGCGATCCTCGAACTGATGATCAACGAGTATTCGCGAAAAGGCTTTCTCGATGGTCGCTCTGCCCGCCTGCCCACCATTATCATCCGACCTGGAAAACCAAATGCCGCCGCATCGAGCTGGGCGAGCGGGATTTTCCGCGAGCCACTCCGGGGAGAACCCTGTTTCCTTCCCGTGGCGCGGGAGCAGTGCCACCCCGTGCTCGGCTACCGCGACGTCGTCGAATCCTTCATCGTCCTGCACGAAGCCGATCCCTCTGTCCTCGAGACCGACCGCTCGTATGTCCTACCCAGCCAGCGCATCACCGTGGCCGAGGGGCTCGCAGTGATGGAGCAGGTCGCGGCAGAGTTCGGAATTTTCCCCGGACTCGTCATCGACGACCCGAATCCAGTGATTCAGGGCATCGTCGACACCTGGCCCACCGCCACCGACGGCAGCCGCGCCCTGAAAATCGGAGTGCACGCCCCCAAGCCGCTCCCAGAGATTGTCCGGGATTACCTGCGCGATTTTGTAGTGGCGTGAGGATTCCTGTCGCCTATTCCGCAAACTCCTCCATCCAGACGGTCTCCCGCCGCCGTATCGATTCCTGGGCGGCGAGACATATCGCGACGGCACGACGGGCGGAGGCACCGTCATTGCAGGGGGTGCGGCCGTGCCGGATACATTCCACAAAATGCTCGAGCTGAGGCCGGATGCCGCGATCAATGCGGCCCGAACTGTCCGTAAAATTCGCCGAATCGCCTTCGTCCGCAATCTGCCTCACAGTGCCCTCGGGAGAGTCGAAACGATGGTGGGTCAAGGTGAGGGCCTGATTGCGCGTATCGATGCGCCCCTCGTCGCCGCACCCTCCGATTTCGCAATCTCCACCCTTCGGCGCGAACAAACACAATTCGAGCGAGGCGCGTCTCCCGCCTTCGTATTCGACGAGAACCTGGGCATTGTCGAGAATCTCGCGATCTTTCAGCACGTTGATTCCCCCGTGGGCACTGACGCGGACGGGCCGTCGGTCCATCATCCAATTGAAAAGATCGAAATGATGCACATTCTTCTCGAGCAGGGCTCCTCCCGTGACCGCCTCGCTTGATCGCCAGCCTGCACGCATCGGCCCTCGGAACTCACGGCACCACATCAACTGCAGTTCACCGATCTCTCCGCGTTCGATCATATCCTTCATGCAGAGGTAGAGACGCTGGAAGCGCATCTCGTGCCCGACCTGAAGCACCTTCCCCGCATCTCCGGCGGCGGCGATGATGTCGTCGCACTCGGCGAGATTGAGACCGAGCGGTTTTTCGCAAAAGACGTGCTTCCCGGCCCGCAGCGCGGCCATTGCGGCGGCATGGTGTTGGTCGTTTGTCAGGGAGACGATGATGGCGTCGATGTCCGCGAGCGCGACGACCTCGCGCCAGTCGTGAAAAAGTCGGAGGCCCTCACCGCCAACGTCCCTTGCCGCAGCCAGGCTTTCGTCGCTGCGGCTGCTCGCCGCAGTGACCGCGACCTCTTCGAGACGAACGAGATTGCGCAGGTGGGCCTCGCGGCCAAACCAGCCCGCCCCGAGCAACCCGATGCGGAGCGTCATGGCGGAAGAAGAACGGTTCATCTCGAATTCATCGGAAGGCGGGAAGGCTGCCTCCTCAGGCGGTTCCATCGATCACAGGTGCGTCCTTCACACGCGGGGCGCGCCTCTTCCTGACTGGCCGTTTTCGGAACAGAAACCGGACCACGGAAAGGAGCACATAGAGCAGGCACACCCCCGCCATCCCGAGCATCCGGACGGTGAAGGGTTCCTGCGGATCAAACGTTTCTTTCAGATAATCCGGCAGGATTCGTCCCACCCCGAGTCCGGCCCCCAGGAGTGCGGCCAGGAATGCGATCTGCAAGCCGGTTTTGCGCAGGAGCAGGGCAATGAGGACGCCGAGGAGCATGCCCGCTCCGACAAAAGCAGGGATCGCCGCCGTCAGTACCGGACCCGATTCGCCGCGTCCCTCCCACCCGTAGTACGACGACGCGCCGAGTCCACCGAGGGCGAGTGCGCAGATCAGGGTAAAAATCCTCATGATGCTTTGTCAGGGTTTCTTCGCGGACGCAATCGGCTTCTCCGCCTTGACAAATCCCGAGACGATCTCCTCGGCGAGTGGGGTTGCGACCTCAGAACCGAAGGCAAGTGGGCGGATCGGGCTAAAGCGATCCCGCCCGATCCAGAGCCCCCAGGTGTGCGTCTTATTGAATCCAAAGTGCCAGGCATCCGTAAACGTGGGCGTGGTGCCGGACTTGCTGCGGGCTCCCGGGATCGTTCCCGAGACAGACAATTGCTCCCCGATGGATCGGGCGGTCGATTCCCTGATCGCTGGCGCGGAAGCATAGGACGCCGGACGGGCAACAATCTTTCCCGAGGTATCCCGGATCTCGCGAATCAGGCGCGGTGCCGGAGCCGGGGTACCCCCGTTGGCAAAAACCGTGTAGGCCCTCGTCACCTCCGTGAGACTGGCCTCGCTCGCGCCGAGAAGGCTGCCGGGCATTTCCCGCAGTTCGGTGTCGATGCCGCAGGCACGGGCGATCCGCCGAACATTGCCCAACCCCACCTTCAAGGCGAGGCGGGCCGAGGGAGAGTTTTTTGATTTTGTCAGGGATTCGGCGGCGGTGATTTCCCCCTCCCATCGATTCTCCGGATTCTCCGTGCTCCACTCTCCGAGCACCCCCCCGATGGCCCCGAGCCCCATCTCGCGGTTGTCGAAGGGGGCATCGAGAAGAATCGTCGCGGGAGTAAACGGGCCGCTCTCGTAGGCGGCGGCATAGAGGAAGGGCAGGAAACTCGATCCCGGAGGACGTTTCATTTCGACCGTTCGGTCGAATTCGCTGCGCTGGTAATCGCGACTGCCGACGGAGAGGACGATCTGACCCGTCCGGTTTTCGATCAGGACAAACGCGGCCTCGAGAGGATCCGTTTCTGCCCCCCCTTTTGCCAGGGTATCGAGATGTCGGTCCATCGCCTGCGCGGCGTCCTGCTGTGCGGAGAGATGGATCGAAGTTTCGACGGTGAAGCCGTCGAGGGATTTCGGGGGTTCGGGCCAGGAAGCGATCTCCACGCGCAACTCGCGCTCGATTCGTCCGATGAGATACGCGATCTGGCCCCGTTTGATCGAATCCTCCCGCGAACTCGCCAACTTCGTCTCTTTCGCGAGACTCATTCGGAGTTCCCCGTCGTCGAGTTTTCCGATCTCGCTCATCCGGCGGAGGGTTTCGTCGCGATTTGCCCTGGCACGAGCGAGACTGACAAAGGGAGAATAACGGCTCGGCGAAGGAATGACCCCGCAGAGCATCGCCGATTCGTCCAGGGTGAGTTCGCTCGCTTTTTTCCCGAAATATCCCCGTGCGGCGGCACCAAGCCCATAGAAACCGCTTCCGAAATAGATGCGATTGAGGTAATGCACGAGGATTTCGTCTTTCGAGTAGCGCTTTTCAATGCGCACGGCAGCGGCGATCTCGGAGAGCTTGCGATCAATATCTCTGCCCTCGAGACGATAGACATCCCGGGCCAGTTGCTGGGTCAGGGTGCTCCCCCCTTCCCGTATCGTCTCGGCGCGATAGTTCGCGAGCGCGGCGCGGAACGATCCGAGGGGATCAAATCCGGGGTGACCAAAATAACGCTGGTCCTCTGCCGCGACGAGGGCATCGACGAAATGCGGGGGAATGTCTTCGCGGCGGATGAGAACCCGGTTCATCGATCCGGCGCGTCCGATCTCCACCCCGTTTGCATCGCGCACGAGAGCCCCAACCTCCGGTCGACCGACAAGTTCGATGTCGAGGCGGGCGCTCTCGTCGAAATAGTGCCACCCCACCCCCGCGCCCACCGCAGCCACGAGAATGCCGACATAGATCGGAGTGAGAAAAAGAATTTGAAAGAAGAGAATAAAAAGATGCACCCATACGGGCCGCCGTTGTATGGGTTTGTCAGGCTCGGGAGAGGAGACGGATGGATCCCTGGTCGCCTCGTCCTGCCCCATTTGCCTCTCCCCCGACTCGGAAGCACTTGCTTCGGCTGCTGCGGCAAGGACTTCATCGGGCTCCCCAACGGTCGGCGGAGGTGGTGCCTCTGCGTCCTTCACGCTCGCTTCCTCACTCGGAGATTCCTCCTCGGTGTCTCTTGTCTGGTCGGATTCGTCCATCACGGTGCGGGAAAGGCAGGATCCTCGGGGAAGGTGCGCTGGCTCCGCCGGCTTCCCCCGAAAAGACGCCGGAAAAATCCACCGAGTCCATTTCGTGGCCCGAAATCATCGATGACCACTTCCGGCGGCACGGGCGCTGCCGCCACGATGGCGGAGACCTGGCGCGACGGCCCCTCCGGCCTGGTCACTGCGTAGTTTTCCGGTTTGTCATAGATCGTGCGGAGCACACCTGCGGCAATGGGTGCGGCACTGCGTCCGCCGCTGAGGGTTTCGTACCCTTCGCCCTGGGTCACGGCGGCAAAGGCGATTCGCGGGTGCTCCGCATCGACCCAGCCGGCAAACCAGGCGAGATATCGCATTTTTCCCTCAACAGCCCATTGCGAGGTGCCCGTCTTCCCATAGACGACCGGGTTGCGCATCGAGGCCGCTCCGGCCGTGCCGGCGCGGTGATTGACGACGCCCCAGAGTCCGTCGCGAATGAGGTCGACATCCTCGGGTCGCAAGCCCAGCGAATGCGCGACAGCGGGCTCGAAATAGCCTCTCGCCTCGCCCGTCTCCGGACTGACTGTCTCGCGAATGAGCCGCGGCTTTGGCACATAGGCCCCATTGGCGAGTCCGGCCATGGCGAAGGCGAGCTGAATCGGCGAGACGAGCACCTGACCCTGACCGATCGAGAAATTGGCGAGGCTGCGAGGATCGCCGTAGGTTTTCGGATCGGGAATGTTTCCGGGGGCCACCGACGGCAACGGCAGCGAGGGAGCCGCGCCAAATCCGAAACGCCGACTCATCTCGGCGATCGGCTCCGCTCCGGTGTTCAGGGCCGCCTGATAAAACCAGGTGTTGCAGGACCGCACCAGCGCATAGCGCACATCCATGAGCCCCTCTGCGGTGCTGCTGTGGTTTTTGAAATACCGCCCGTCGATCACCATGCCCACGGGCCCGGGAAACAGCGTATGGGTCCCCTGGATCTGGCCTGCCGCCATCCCGGCGAGAGCAACGAAGGGTTTGAAAGTCGAACCCGGCGGATAGGCCCCGCTCGCGGCCCGATCAAACAGAGGCGCATCCTCCGCTTTGGCGAGCGCGTCATACGCCGTCTGCGAGATCCCCCCCTCGAAGAGGTTCGCGTCAAAAGAAGGATAAGAAACCATCGCGAGGATGTCTCCGTTGTCCGCATCGATCGCAACAAAGGCCCCGGGTCGTCCGCTGCGCTCGAGTTGTTGCTTTGCCAGTCGCTGCATCCCGAGATGCAGGGTCAGGATGACGGTCTCGCCTGGCTCGGAATTTTTCACGACCTCCTGGTGCCGCACCTCTCCCTTTGCGTCGACGAGACGCAACACTTCGCCCTCTTTTCCGCGAATGGCCGAGTCGAGCGATTTTTCCATGCCGGCCCGGCCTTCGGTCGGAGGAAAGACGTATTCGACCTTTCCGATCGGGCCATGTTGATCGGGCAGGGCGACCCCGATGTACCCCACGAGATGCGCCGCAAGCTCCTTCTCCGGATATTCCCGGACGTAGACCGTGTCGAGCGCACAATCGGATGGGAGCACCTCTTCGAGAGCACAGAGATGCGCTCCCGGGATCACGGGAGACACGGGCATGGGCACCCAAGGACGATGCTGAAAGTGGCGCTTCACCTCCTCGTCCGAGATCCGGAGAAGGGGGAAGTCCCCGACAAATTCCTTCGACAAGGCCCGGACTCGCGTGATCGCCTCCTCCGCCGTCTTCGCCTTCTCGGCGAGCCGGAGGACAAGTCGATGCCCGATGCGGTTTTTCGCAAGGACGCAACCATCGGCCGAGACAATCACACTGCGCGCAGCCGGGATGCGAAAGGAATGCACCTGCCAATCGGCTCGCGATGTCATCGGGGTTGGCCCGAGATCGATCCGATCCTGGGGGACTTTCGGCACGGCCTCGAAGGTCGGCCTCGCAGCGACGGGTCCACCAGCAGCCGACGGAGTGGCTCCCGCTGGCTCTTCCTGCGAAAAAACCGGGCAAGCCAGGACCGCGAGGGCCGCCCAGACAAACAGGATCGTCCGCGCAAGCGCCAGGGCGCTGCGTCTCTCATCGTCATTCTCCTGGATCGGTCTCGGCATCAACGGTGTGCAAACCGGGATCGCCTTTTCGGCAACCCTCTTTCCCTTAGCGCGGGAAAAGAGGGTAGAACGGGATCGGGTCGAGTTCAAGACGAACCCTCCGCGATCCCCCTTCTCCGAGCAATTCCCCAGGACGGAAAGCTCCTTTCGCGACCGCCCCGACGGTGGACAAAGCCTCGACGGGCCCATCGCCGAGCGACTTCCTCGGATCAGTTTTTCGCTCCGCTCCCAGCAGCCGCCGAGGCGGGAGTCCATTTTTCCTGAAACTCGCCGAGCGGCCAAAGCTCGTAGCGGCGCACGAGCATTTCCGCTCCTTCGGTTTGCAGCAGCACCTTGCCCTCGCTCGGCTTGCAATCAAAGGCCTCGTTCACCATGACCCCGTTGACGAAATACTGCAAGGTATCGCCCTTGGCAATGACCTCCAGACGAGTCCACTCGCCGGCGGGGGATTCCACATCCTTCTTCCCGCGGAAGCCTTTGACATCCGCCCAATCCACATCGCGGTCTTTCCAGTTGATCCGGCCACCCGTCACGGTCTGGCGCGGTTCGCCCTTCTTCCAAACCATTTCCTTGTCGCGATCCCGCGCAAATTCCGCCGACACCGAAGTGGTCAGCACCTTGCCATCCGGCAGCTTGGGGGAGAGCACGAGGATATCCCCGGTGCCTCCTTCGATGATCTGTGCCTCGATGCTGGCCATCCAGGTTCCGCCGTAGGCGCCATGCGGCCCGTAGGCGTGGAGGAGAATGCCGTTGTCACGAGATCTCGTTTCGCGTGCTCCCCAGGTGAGGTCGGTCCATTTGAATTCGAGGACCAGATGATAATCTCGGTAGTCCTTCTTTGTGGCAACATAACCATACCCGCGCCCGCTGATCTTCAGGGTGCCATCCGGCTGGATCACCCAGATCTCTTTGGGATCGTCATGGAAGTCCTTCTTGGGATCGACGTTGTATTCGACCTCACCCGCCTTAATGACGTCGAGCAAATCCACCTTGGCCTTCACCGGATCCGCCGCAGGAAGCAGAGAGGGGATGGCGGTGGCGAGACAAACGGCGAGGAAAAACGTGGGGCGCATGAGGGAGGGGGGTGGATTCAGATTGGAGATTCCCGAAGGAACAATGACGGATCGTCGCAAGGGTCGAATGGCAGGATTTTCAGCGGAGGCGGATCCCCTTCCTGACAAACAACAAACGCGATCCCAGGTTGGCACCCTATTGATTTCCGATCCGAGATCAAGCCCGTAAACAGGCCTCGCCGGTACGGGATTCCGCCGTATCCTCGTCAGATCCCGTAGCCCACCATGGCATCCCCGACATCGGGGCGGATGAGATCTTCCAGCGTGGTCTCGCGCAATTTCCGGTTCGTCGCCTCGCCCGCCTCGCCAAGGCATCGTCGGATGCCGCGGGAGCCGGGAAAATCGGGATAACTCATCGTATCAAGAAATTGGAGAAGTTCACCGTCGGCGACTTCGACCACCTCGGCGACGGTGATGAGGCGACTCTCCCGGCCAAGCCGGTAGCCGCCTCCGACCCCGCGCTTGCTTCGGAGGAGTCCGGCCCTCTTCAGGACAAGGAGAATCTGCTCGAGGAACTTGATCGGAATCCTGCCTGCCTCGGCAAGTTCCTGCGCCTGCAGGGTGCGCTCGGGTGGCAGGGCTGCAAGAATCGCCACGGCGCGCAGGGCATAATCGGCCTTCTTCGAGATCTGCATGGCTGGCTCAGGGTCGGTACAGGAAAAGCTGGCGGATCGAGAAGACTGGTTTCACCCCGTCTTCGCCGGGCGGCACCGCAGCCTGGAGCGCATTGAGCACTTTGCGCTGAATGTTCCCCGTGACATAGCGACCGCTCCTCGCCTTTTGCACCTGCTTGTGGGTGAGTTGTTCGCTGCTCGCGGCGACGAGGTCATGATTTTCCAGCCCCAGGCTCGAGAGAAGGGCGTCGAGTGGTTGCACACCGAAATCGCGTTGAGGGGAGGTTTCCATGGATCGAAAGGTGGCCCGGGAATCGGGTTGCACAAAACTTGGGCCTTGTTTTCGTGCCCTCTCTCGCTAACCGTTGCCTCTCACCATGACAACCCGAATTTTGCTCTCCACCACGAGTTACCAGGACACCCCCGGACCGCACCACGCCCTCCTCGAATCCCAGGGATATGAAATCGTGCGCGAACGCGGCCCCCTTCCCGAAAAGGCGATGCTGGAGCTGTCCGGTGAATTCGACGCCTTTCTCTGCGGCGATGACGCGATCACCCGCGCCGTGATCGACCGATATCATCCCCGCCTCAAGGTGATCAGCAAATACGGGATCGGACTCGACAAAATCGACGTGGCCTATGCCACCGAGAAACGTCTTCCCGTGCTGAATACGCCCGGCGTGAATCACACCACCGTCGCCGAACACACTTTTGGCCTCCTCCTCGGCATCACCAAGAAGATCATCGAGAACGCAATGGAGGTCTCGGCCGGCAAATGGGTCGCGGGCTGGAAAAAGCCGGTCGGCCACGAGATCCTCGGCAGCACGATGGGCATCATCGGACTCGGTCGCATCGGCAAGGAGGTCGCGACGCGGGCGAAGGCCTTCGGCATGTCCGTGATCGCCTACGATCCCTTTTTCGACGAAGCCTTTGCCACCGAACACGGGGTGAAACGCTGCGCCTCGATGGACGAAGTCCTCCTCGCCGCCAATGTCGTCAGCCTTCACTGCTTCCTCGATGAAAACACTCGCGGAATGATCAACCGGGAGAAAATCGCGGAGATGAAGGACGGAGTCATCGTCCTGAACTGTGCCCGGGGCGAACTGGTCGAAACCGATGACATCCGCGACGCCCTCGTCAGCGGAAAGGTGGGCGGCTACGGTGCCGACGTCCTCGACGAAGAACCTCCCCGCGCCGGCCACCCGCTCTTCACCGCTCCGAACTGCGTCATCACCAGCCACATCGCCTCCCGCACCTACGAAAGTGTGGAGCGTCAGGCCATGCGCGCGACCCACAATCTCATCCACTTCCTCAAGGGCGATCCGGATTACATCCAGGCAAATCGCTTCTGAAGAAGCTCCGTATCGTACTTACCGTACTCACTTCTCCCGAAAAGGAGGTCCGCACAGCGGAACGGACCTCTGTCAGGATCCCCTCGCTCCGAGGCAGAAGAGATGATCGACGCCGCGGAGGAGGAGTTTGTCATTCACCGGAACCGGTGCGGCCACGATCCGCTCGCCCATCGCATTCTGCGAGAGCACTTCCATGCCGACATCGCTCACCTTCACCACTGCGACCATGCCGTCCTCGCGGGCGGCGTAGAGCAGGTCTCCGGCGAGGATGGGAGATGAGTAGTAGTTCGCCGAGGCACGGGGGATCGCTCCTTTCCAGAAATCTTTTCCGGTCTTCGCGTCGAGACAGTGAATCTCGCCGCGGTCGGAGAGCAGGTAGACCCGCCCTCCGCATCCCACCGGAGTCGGACAATCCGCCCCGAGATCGTTGCGTTCCCACAGGCGGGCCGTCGCGGTGATGTCGCCGCTGCCGCCGAGCTTCACTCCCGCCGTGAAGTGAGTGCGTCCATAGGGCACCACGGCGATCCCATCGACAAATCCCGGCGAAGCAATGACTCTCCACATCGGTTTGTCCTCGGGATTGAAGCCGCCACAAGTCCAGAGTGTCTTGCCGGTTTTCGGATCGTGCCCGGTGAGTCGGTCGGCACCCCAGATCACGAGAGTCTCCACGCCCCCGATCACTGTCAGATACGGGGTCGTGTAGGCCTGCCCCGATTCCTTTTGCACCGGGAAGGTGCGATCAACCTTCCAGGCGACACTTCCGTCCGCGGGATCGAGGGCGACGACGTAGGATTCGCCTTCCTGCATCACCGCAATGACAATCCATCCCCCGGCGAAGACCGGGGAGGTCCCGAGATCCCACCAGAGTGTGTCCTCGCCAAACTGCTCCTGCAGATTGACCTTCCAGTTCACCTTCCCCGCGAGCGAGAGTGAGGCGACGGTGCCGCTCTTGTAATAGACCACGATCTGTTTTCCGTCGGTGATCGGCGAGGGATTGGACCCACTTCCGTTCTTGTGTTTGCCCGTTCGCTCCGCTCCAAAGGTCTCGCGCCAGACCTCGGTGCCGTGCCAGTCGAAAGCGAGAACGCCGTCTTTCCCGTCGATCCCGCTGGTGACGAAAATCCGATCACCCCACACCGCCGGAGTGCTGCTGCCGATACCGGGGAGCTTCACCTTCCAGAGCACGTTTTCCGAAGACGAGAACTTCACCGGGTACTCGCCCGTCAAGGCCAGGCTCGTGCCATCCGGTCCCCTCCATTGCGGCCAGTTGCCATCAGCGGCGGAGAGAGGCTCCAGGGCGAGACCAACGACGAATCCAAGGATGCAGGGAGAGGGCGTTTTCATGAAGGAACGGAGGGAGGGTAGTCGCAATCGCGATCCGGGGAAAGCCTGCATTCGTTCCGACATTGCGTCGCCATGCCCTCCCCAATGGTCCGAGCGCGTCGCTCCATCACCGCCGCATCGGCTCCCACACCTCGGCCAGTCGCACCGGGGCACCTCCCCGGCGCAGGCTTTCGTCGGCCGCTTCCATGAACGCGTAGATTTCCAACGTCTCGGCGGGACTCACGGGCACGCAGCCGGTTTTGAAAAAACGACCAATCTGTCGGCAAAGCGCTTCATAGGAAGGCTCCTCAGCCAGGCTGGCGAGGCCCGTTTCGCCGTGCACGGTGAGTCCGTAGCGCCGATCCCCCTGAAGCAGGCCGCGATACACGCCGACGCGCCCGCCACTCCAGATGCCGATGACGAGATCCTGGACGGGCGTTTTCGCCCGTGCGACCGATTCGCAGCCAGTCCCCATCGCCGTGAAGAGAGCCTCGATTCCGTGAATGCCGTAAAAGAAGAGTTCCGCCTGTCCCTCCTGATAGGCGAGCGGACCCCAGCTCGTCGCCCCCGTCACCGGACCGATCTGCTCCCGCCATGCCGGATCGGAGAGGGCCGGACCATACCGTGTCGAAGAGGAGGAGAAACAGGGTACCTTGCATCGTTCCGCGAGATCGTAGATGGCCTGACAATCGCCCAAAGAGCCCGCCACGGGTTTGTCGAGGAAGACCGGCTTTCCCGCGACAAAAATCTCCTCGGCCTGGCGTCGATGGATGCGCCCGTCGACACTGAGGATCATGAATCGGTCGCATCGATCGCGGAGAGCCTCGACCGAATCGACGATCTCGACGCCGAGATCGCGCGCCTCGTTCGTAATGCTCTCGATGCGGTCGCGGCTCATCGGGGTATCGCTTCCGTCGGGGAATCCGGCGACGACACGGAATCCCGCGAGATCCCCCGAGGCATCCGGATCGTGAAACAGTTTCGTGAAGGCCGGGACATGCGAGATGTCCATGCCGATGATACCGATGCGGAGAATCCCGGTTGACATGGATTACGGAGTAAGTCTGGCCAGCATCTCGTCGAGGACTTGGACCATTTTGCTGGACGCGTCCACCTCGAGGTAGCTGGAGCGTGCCCGCCAGGTTTCATAGCCGCCGCGGGCGTGATGCTCCGGTGTGGGCAGATACCCGTGATAGGCATTGGCCAGGGAGACGACGGTGGTGCCAGGGTGCTTCTTTTTCAACTCCAATCCGATCTCGACAAACACCTCCGCTGGCATCGCCGCGAGATTCATGCCCCCGATTTTCAGAACCTGGAGCGGGACGGTGACTTTGTCAGGAAACTCCGCAAGCAGCACCGATTCCCGCGCGTAGACTTGCTCGATGGTCTCCATGCGAGGGGCCGACTTCGACTGCTTCATCACCTCGCGCGCCTTCTCCACCTCGGTGGCCGTCGGCTTGCGCACCCCGAGAGTCAGTTCCCGCTGCGCCGCGCCGAGTTCGACCCGATCATGCCATTCGAGCCCGGCATAGACGCGCGCCACCTCATCGGCGACATCCCCCGCGACGAGTTCGATCTGACCGTATGGCGGTTGCTTCTCCTGCTTGCCTAGGACATTGATATTGTTGATGTCGCCGCTCGCGCCATTCGACATCATGCCCACGAAGGGCGGGCGAACTCGATCCGCCTCGAGTCGCTGCCCCACGAGTCGAGCAAAGGCCCCGTAGTAGTCCGCCGAGATGTGCCCCGGCCCCGTGCCGCCGACGTAATGGAGGGCGTAGTTGGCATACAGGGCAATGGGCCGCCCATCGATCGCCTGGACGGTGAGAAAGGGCACGGCGGGATCGACCGGCCCCGCCGGTTTCACGACGAGGGCATTTCCGACTCCAGGATTGGTGCGGACCCGGTCCGTGGTGATGCCGAGAGGAGTCGGCGGAATGCCGCCTTCCTTCATCTCGTAGCGACGGTTGAAGACATGTTGCGGCACCGAACCCACTCCCCAGGCTATCCGGGCGGGCTCGAGATTCTGAATCGCGCAGCGGACCCCATCGGCGATGCGCCGGGCCACGAAATGCTGGTAGAGCGGATCGGGATCGCTCTGACCCACCGCCTGCATCGTGCCGCAGGAATGCGAATGCGTCGCCGACATCAGCAGGTGATCCGGCGACATTCCGGTGGCCTCGGACACCATCGCTTTTGCTTCGTCGAAAATCCCACGTCCGATCAAACAACTGTCGACAACCACGAGAACGAGCCGGGTTTTCCCATCGTCGAGGGCAAGACACCGAGCCATCTGGGGGTCGTGAACAAAGGTCGCCTTGCCGTCCTGGAATCCACCATTGATCGAGGCTCCGAGCGAAGCCGTGACTTCGCTCGTCGCGGCACCCGCCCGGAACACAGGCTCCTCTGCCCCCTCGGCCCAAAGCCCGGAGAAAAGAAAAGAAAACAGCAGCAGGAAAAAACAGATCGGTTTCATGTTGGTTTGTCAGGGAGCAGGATTCAGGAGTCGGCGCATCGCCTCCATCAGAATGGCCTCGGACCCCGGGCCAACGCGCGAGACGGGTCCCGTCTCGTAACCGCCCTGGCTGTAGGAGATCTCCGTGCCGATGTAGCCGGTGCCATAGTCGCCGTAGGCAGCCATGGCGGTAAATCTGCCCGGACGCATCGCCTCGGCGGCCAATTGGTATTCGACAAACAACTCGCCGGGCAAATGGAGAATGCGGGCCTCGCCGAGCCGGAGGCAGGCGATGCCGATGCGCCGCCCCTCGCGACAGCGACGCAGGAAGACGAGATCCCGCGCCGCACGGATACGGTCCGCATCCTTCAGGGAAGTATCGGTGAGTCTGGCAAGCAACGTTTCCTCGTCCAGCGTCTCGCGCACCGGCAAGGCAACGGGCTCCACCGCCCAGCCCACGTCCTCGGCAGAAATCGGAGTTTTCACCTGCGACTCC
>CALDKL010000046.1 GCA_937898895.1 uncultured Verrucomicrobiae bacterium
CTTTGCTCCGCGCTCAGTTTTCGCCCTTTCCGGAGACGACGCCCCAGTCGGGAGATGCCCGCGATCTGAGGGAAAGCCTGCCGCCCGACCTGGCGGAACTGACGATCAATCCGCGAAGGGGCAGTGCGGACCGCATCGCCCGGATCTTCAACCGCGACCTTCGCGACCTCGAGGAGGGGCAGGCCGATCTCGTCGCTCAACTCGAAAAACTGCCCAGGGAGACGCGCGAAGTGCAGCGAGTTACCGGTTTCGGCTACCATTCGGGTGCTTCGAAACAGCGTCCGAAATGGGTCCAGATCGACATGGGGGAAGCCGTTTCCCCGGACGGCATCGTGTTGTTTCCGGTCACGGCGGAAGTCGATGATGAAACCGTCTATGGATATGGGTTTCCCCGATCCTTTCGCATCGACATGTCCAACGAACCGGAGTTCCGCAATTACGAGACGATTGTCGAAGGCCGATTGGAGGATCCCGCCGCACTGAAGCGGTGGCCCTACCTTCGGCACATGGAAGGATATTCGGGACGGTATCTGCGCGTCACTGCGACAGCCCTGTGGCGTTCCCCGACGACGGGACGGGAAGTCTTCGCGCTCAGTGAAATCATGGTGTTGAAGGGTGGACGCAATCTTGCGGTCGGGAAGCCGGTCACGGCACTCGATAGCGAGGAGCTCTCCGACCGATGGTCAACCCGGTTCGTCTGCGACGGCATCACCACCCTCGGCATTCCCCACGGGGGGGTGGAGAGTCCCACGCTGGGCTTCCGGGCCCGCTCGCAGCAGCCCGCCACCACGAGCTGGGTCCAGGTGGATCTGGGCGAATCGATGAAGATCGATCAGGTCGAAATCGTCCTCGCCGATCCCCCCGCGAACGTGCCGGATCCGACCGTACGGTTTCCCTATCCGATGAAAATCGAGCTGTCGGAGCACCCCGACATGCACGAAGCGGTCTCACTCGGCCATTTCAATCCCTCCCAGATCGGCATGATCGGTGCGAACCCGCTTATGGTCCCGGTGAAGGACTCCTATGGGCGGTATGTCAGGGTCTCGGTGGAGGGGAGCAAGACTCCGGCCCAGATTTCCTTCGACCTGGCCGAGTTGAGCGTGTTTTCGGGGACAAAAAATGTGGCCGCGGGCAAGGCGGTCACGGCCATGCACCCGCTCGTGATCAAACAGTGGGCCCCCGGCTTCCTGGTCGACGGATACAGCAGTCGGCGCAATCTCATCCCATACGACGCCTGGGTCGCGGAACTGGTGAAGCGCAACCGTCTCGTGTGGAGCTGGAACGAGAAGGAGGAACGCCGTCTCCAGCTCGTCGACCGCACCGTCACGCGCGGAATGGCGTCCATCGGTAGTGGGGTCACCGGCGTCCTCGCCTTTGTCCTGGTAGCCCTTTCGCGGGGACGGGTGAGGCGACGCAAAGATCTCGAGGCATTGCGCCAGCGCATCGCCAGCGATCTGCACGACGATATCGGCAGCAACCTGTCATCCATCGCCCTGCTCGCCGAACTCGGGAAGACGGAGGTCGACGAACCCGACCTGCTCCTCGAGGAATTGACCGATATCAAAGCCACCGCCGACAAAACCATCGAATCGATGCGCGATATCGTCTGGCTGATCCGCCCGGGCGAAGAAACCTGGGCGCAGATGCTGACTCGATTCCGCGAAACCGCATCGAAGTTGCTGAGGGCGCACGAATACACCTTTTCTGTAGACGGGGAGGTCCACGACGACCGGCTCCCGCTCGAGTTCAAACGCGACCTCTTTCTGATCTACAAGGAGGTTCTCAACAACATCGTGCGTCACGCCGAGGCGACAAAAGTCGGAATCGAGATTGATTGCAGGCGTCAGCGTCTCCAGATGCGCATTGCCGACAATGGCAAGGGCTTCAACAACCTCGACCAGGAATTCCGAGAGGGCAATGGCCTTCGAAATCTGCGAATGCGGGCGCAAGCCATTGGCGGCAGTCTCAAGGTTCGGAGTGCCCTGGCGGAAGGCACCACTGTTCAATTGATGGTGCCGATGCCCTGAATGAGTCAGATTTTTCAGATGCAAAGCGGCGCAACCCGGTCAAGTTTCCCCCAGCAACACATATGAGCGAGGAACGGCAAAACGAAGAAGGGGCTAACAAGGCCCCAACGAGAGTCTGGATGGTGGAGGACAACGAAACGCTCAGGCGCACGGTCGCCCGTGTCCTTGATCGCCAGAAGGACATGCGCTGCGTTCATCAGTTCGAACGCTGCGAGGACGCCATCGAGGCACTCGTGGCGGGCGAACGGCCTGACGTGATGTTGTTTGATATCGGTCTCCCCGGCATGAGCGGGATCGAGGGCATCCGGCGCATCAAGACGGCCCTGCCCGAAATCGAGATCCTCGTTTTTTCCGTCTTTGACCACAACGAGAAGGTCTTCAACGCGATCTGCGCGGGTGCTTCCGGCTATCTCCTCAAGACTTCGAGCATGGGCGAGATTCCCGATGCGATTCGCGAGATCCTCGGTGGCGGGGCTCCCATCAATGCGCTCATCGCGCGACGTGTCCTCGACATGTTCAGTGATCTCGCTCCGCAGAGCCGCGATTACGGTCTCACCGAACGGGAGAAGGAGGTGCTCGAGCAGATGGTCGAGGGTCTCACCAAGAAAGAGATCGCCGATCAGCTAGACCTCAGTTTCCACACAGTCGACAAGCACATCCGTGGCATTTACAGCAAATTGCACGTCAACACGATGACGGGTGCGGTGGCCAAGGCACTGAAGGAAGGGCTGCTGCCCAAGACGTGATCGGCAAGAATCGCGGCGGGTGCGGGCCTCACGCAACTTCGCCACCCTCGCGAGAGGGCCTTGCCCTGTTCCGCTCACGCCCCTCCCGGAAGAATTTGCAGATCAGGCAGCAACAGGTGCCGCTCGACCTGGACTTCTGGCTCGCCCAGGTCACGAAGTTTCATGCGTGAGTCCTGCCAATTTTGGTGGTGCCTGTGATTCCACGTTGAATCCGCAACCAATCACCGTTAGCCGTTTCCGATGCTTTACCTCGGAATCGACAGCGGCACGCAGAGTACCAAAGCCATCGTCCTCGACCTGGAGTCGGGATCTATTCTCGCCAACGCCTCGCAGGGCTACGATCTCATCCCCGGCCTCCCCACCGGACATCTCGAGCAGCATCCTGAGGAGTGGTTCTCGGCGATGACGGCCACGGTCGCGGCTTGCCTGGCGCAGATCGGCAACCGCCGTCGCGAGGTGCGCGGCATCGGCGTGAGCGGACAGCAGCACGGCCTCGTTGTCCTCGATGAACACGACGCAGTGATCCGGCCCGCGAAATTGTGGTGCGACACCTCCACGACGGATCAGTGTGCGCGATTTGAGGCCGCCTTCGGGGGCAAAGAGGGACTCATCGCCAAGGTCGGCAATGCCATGCTGCCGGGCTACACGATCCCCAAACTGTTGTGGCTGAAAGAAAACGAGCCCGATCATTTCAAAAGGGTCCGCACGATTCTCCTTCCGCACGATTACCTGAATTTCCGCCTCACCGGCGTGAAACGAATGGAGTTCGGCGATGCGTCGGGGACGGGGATTCTCAATGTGCGCACGCGCGAGTGGGACCGCGATCTCATCGCCTTTGTCGATCCTGCGGTGGACGCGATGCTTCCCGAACTCGGTTCCTCGAACACGATCCATGGAGTTCTTCTGCCCGAACTCGCCGCCGAATGGGGCATTTCTTCCGAGCTGGTCGTCAGCGCCGGCGGCGGCGACAACATGATGGGGGCGATCGGCACCGGCAATCTCGGAGGCGGGGTCGTCACGGCGAGTTTTGGCACCTCGGGCACGCTGTATGCGTGTTCAGAGAATCCCGTCGTGGATCCCCAGGGGGAAGTCGCCGCCTTTTGCGACAGCACCGACCGATGGTTGCCGCTGGTCTGCACGATGAATGTCACCGTCGTGACCGAGCAAGTGCGCTCGTGGTTCGGATGGGATCTCGCGGAGCTGGAACGCCAGGTGGCCTCGGTCCCGGCCGGGGCGGAAGGGATTTCTTTTTTGCCTTATCTCAACGGAGAGAGGACTCCGAACCTTCCGAGGGGCAGCGGCGTCCTCCACGGCCTCGGCTCGGGCAGCGCAAGTCCGGCCCACCTTGCCCGAGCGGCGATGGAGGGAGCGACCCTGGGACTCGGCTATGGCCTGCGCCGATTCGCCGAACTCGGGTTTTTCCCGAGCGAAATCCGTCTCACCGGCGGAGGCAGCAGGAGCGCGGTGTGGCGGCAGATGGCGGCCGACGTGTTCGGAGTCCCGGTGGTCGCCCTCGCCACGGCGGAAGGAGCCGGTCTCGGGGGAGCGATCCAGGTGGCTCATGCCGATGGACAGGGATCCTACGTCGAACTTTCGCAGCGACTCGTTGCCCTCGATGACTCGACCCGGTGCGGTCCGACACCGGAGAGGGTTGGATTGTACCGGGAAAAACTCGACCGACAGATGGAGCTGACCTTCCTCCTTCGCGAGCGAGGCTGGCTTTGAGATTGCGACGCGATGGCCGACTTGCCCGAGAAAGAAAGTTCGATCCGGAATCTGCCGCCGAAAGCTCGCCGCATCGGATGGGCTGGCGCGTGTCTGATCCGCTTGCTCTCCCTGACGCTGCGTTGGCGTCTCCACGATCCGGACGGAATTGCCACGAACCCGCCTTCGCGGCCCCTGATCTGGACGTTCTGGCACAATCGCATTTTTGTCATTCCGGTCGTCTATCACCGCTACCTCCGGAAGCGCAAAGGGGCGGTCCTGACCAGTGCAAGCAAGGATGGGGAAGTGATCGCGGCGATCGTGGCGCGTTTCGGATGCGAAGCGGTCCGCGGCTCGTCTTCCCGGAAGGGAACCTCGGCCCTGCTCGGCCTGATCGACTGGATCCGCGATGGCTACGATGTTGCAATCGTCCCGGACGGGCCTCGCGGCCCTCGCTATCGCCTGGGACCCGGCCTCGTGAAACTGGCCGAGGTGACCGGAGCGCTCGTCTTGCCCATCCGCATCGAATACGGAAGCTATTGGCATTTCCGGAGTTGGGACCGATTCCGTCTCCCCAGACCGTTCACCACCGTCGAGGTCTTTCTGGGGCCGTGTGCGGAAGTGACCTCCGGACTCGACGAAACGACCTTCGAGAGCGAGCGTGACCGACTCGAAACCCTGATGAATCCCGACCATGAAGTTGATTGAAGGAGCCCCCATTGCCGAGATCGTGTATGCCGGATGCCTCGCCTCGTTTGCGGAACTGAAGGCCGCCGGTCACCTCCCCGGTCTTGCCGTGGTCCTCGTCGGCAACGATCCCGCCTCGAGGGCCTACGTCGGCGCGAAGGACCGCAAGTGCCGGGAACTCGGGTTGCACTCCGAAAAGATCGAGCTGCCCGAGACAATCTCGCAGGCCGAGTTGCTGGCGCAGATCGATCGGCTCAACGCCGACCCTGCGATCCACGGCATTCTTGTGCAGATGCCGCTGCCGAAGCATCTCGATACTGACGAGGTCATCCGCCGCATCGATCCCGGCAAAGACGTCGACGGACTCCATCCCGTGAATCTCGGCAAGCTCGCGATGGACGATCCCTCGGGTTTTGCTCCCTGCACCCCCGCAGGCTGCCAGCGACTCTTGTTGGAAAGCGGGATCGAAACGGCGGGAAAACAGGTCGTCATCGTCGGTCGCAGCCTGCTTGTGGGAAAGAGCCTCGCCCTTTTGTTTCTGGGAAAGGGAGCCGGGGCGAACGCGACGGTCACCGTGGCCCATTCGCGGACGAGAGACCTGGCCTCGGTCACGCGGCAGGCCGACATACTCGTCGCGGCCATCGGGATCCCTCAATTCATCGGCGCGGATCATATAAAGGAGGGCGCGGTCGTCATCGACGTGGGCATCAATCGCATTCCGGACGCCGGGGCAAAGGGCGGCACTCGGCTCGTCGGCGATGTCGATTTTGATGCGGTCGCGGAGAAATGCGGGGCGATCACTCCGGTGCCAGGCGGTGTCGGCAAGATGACCATCGCCATGCTTATGGCCAATACCATCCGCGCGTGCCGGATGCGGACGGGGATTTGATTCGCAGCGAGGAAAAACCGTGCGGGAACAGGGAATTTTCCCTAGCAAGGCAGGGGGAATGCAGCGACCTTCCGACCCCTCCACGATAATTTCCCTTTCATTCGATGAGTCACACCATTCCCTCCCGGGCGAACGTCGATCTGATCGACCAGAAGTACGCCGAATGGAAGAAGGATCCCCTCTCCGTCGACGAGAATTGGGCGATGTTCTTCGAGGGGTTTGAATTGGGGATGACCCAGCCGACTCCGCGTGCGGGGCAGGGCGGTGGAGTCGCCGCGAACGGCGCCAAGATGGCGGACCTGGTCACTCAGGCGCGCATCGATTCGCTCATCGACGCTTTCCGCACCCTCGGTCATACGGCCGCCTGGCTCGATCCGCTCGATGCCAGTGCCCCCGAGCAGCCGCTTCTCAGCCTCGAGCACCTCGGTCTCGATCCCTCGCAGTTCGACGACGAGGTCTCCA
>CALDKL010000047.1 GCA_937898895.1 uncultured Verrucomicrobiae bacterium
TCGGTGGAAAAGACGTCATCCCGAACTGCTTGAGGCTGACGCCTTCTCTTCCGCGCCCCAAGATTCGGACCCGCAGTCTGAAACCGGCACTCCCGCCGACGAGACGGACCAGCGCTCGCTGGAGACCGATCTCGATGCCGCAATCCGGCTGCTCCAACACGATTTGCGAACGACTTTTATTCTCAGTCAACTCGAGGGGAGATCACATCGGGAGATCGCAGTCATCGAGAATTGCACCGAGAAGGCGGCGGAACGACGCCTCGCCCGGGCAAAGGAAAAATTGCGATCACTGCTGGAAAACCGATGGATCAATCATGCGAAGGGCTTTTGAGAAAAACGGAAAAACAAGGGTACGACGGTGATGAATCGTGCGTAAACGATCATGATCTCGAGAGCGGCTTCGGGAAAATGTCCGAAGTCATCGCATCGCTCCTTTTGCTGTGTGTCTCTGCGCGCTTTGCCTCCTTGCCTATCAGGATTGCCCTGGTCAAGTGCGACGGCAGTTGGCGGCTCTCCCCGTGCTGCCTATTGCCAAATGAGAGACATTTTTTGAGAGGGGAATCTTTCCAAGCGGCATTTAACACGAATATGTTTAATCCCAAAAACTTCAAACCGCAGCACTCCAGTCGCTCCAACGGACGACGCTCCCTCAACGGGGTTGTGATCGGCGCCAGTTTCATCGCCGTCCTGCTCGGAACAGGGTTCTGGGCGATCATCGAATACTTCATGGGAGCACGTCCTTCGTGGTCGGAATTTCTTGGGCATCACCTCGTCCCCTCTCTCGTTACAGGCTTGATTATATGGGTGATCCTTTCAGCACTGTTACACCGAACGGTAACCGAACCCTTGAGACACCTTTTCGCCCACCTCTATCGTGTCGGGTCCGGAAGATTGGAGCCTATTTCACTCGACACGGGGATCGCAGAGATCCAGACGATCGTGGAAGGAGTCAACCTTCTTGTCCACCGACTCAGTGCGACTTCCGGAGTTTCGGCTTATACCCAGGCGCAGGAGCGCCTCAAAAAAATACGAAATCAAATCCGGTCGATGGCCGATGCAGCCGGAACAGACAGCCCGATCTTTCTCGACCTCGTCAAGGAATTGAGAGCACTGGAGGGAGATGTCCTGTCGCTCGGACCATCTGGCGAAAAGTCCGTGGAGGGTATCGAATAACGTTTCTAGGCTAGAATCCGGTCCATTGTCGGATTGTTATCCTCAGCCTCTCCTCCATGGAGGGGGGCTGAGCCATCGTGGCTGAAGGCTAATTCGAATTCACGGATGACGAGCGAGTTCTCGAAAACATGGCGTTCTTAGTTTCGTTCGATGCCTCGGCCCGCAGCCGCCCCTGCCGGAAGAATCGAGTTCTCCCGACAGGAAGCGCCTCGGCGAATCTTCACTCGTCGCAGGTGCAGGCATATTCGGGGTTGCCGCAGGGACCGCCGCAAGTGTGGAGCTCGAGCTTGATGCGGAAATTTTTGGTCTTTGCATCCGGAGTCGGCTTTGCCTGGACGACGACCTGGTAACCTTCACCTTCGGGCAGCGGGGTGGTGGAGACGAGGAGATCGCCTTTCTTCTCGAAAGCGATCTTGGTCTTGCCGCCGGGAGTCTCGGCGGTGGCGGTGATCACTTCGGTACTTGCGGGCTGCGCCTTCATTGCTTCGTCGTAGACGGCGATGCTGATGGTTCGGTCTTTCTCGACGAAAAACTCGGCGTTTTTGCCGGGGAGTTCGAGGATGAGACCTTTGCGGGGACCGGATTTGACTTTGGTATCGGCGAAGGCCGCGGTGGTGGCCAGAGCGGCGAGGATGAGGACGTTCAACAGTGTTTTCATGGTGTATTGGTTTTGGGTTGGGTTTTCCGTTCGATCCAGTCGTAGAGCACAGGCACGACGAGCAGGGTGAGGAAAGTGGAGGTGACGATGCCGCCGATGACGACAGTGGCGATGGGGCGCTGGACTTCCGCGCCAGCACCCGTGGCGATCGCCATGGGGACGAAGCCAAGGCTGGCGACGAGGGCGGTCATGAGCTTGGGGCGCAGCCGTGTCAGGGTGCCCTCGACGACGGCTTCGCGGACTTCACGACCTTCGCTGCGGAGCTGGTTGATGAAGCTGATGAGCATGATGCCATTCAGCACGGCGATGCCGCTCAGTGCGATGAAGCCGACGGCCGCGCTGATGGTGAAGGGCATCCCCCGCAACGCGAGGGCGAAGATCCCACCGGTGACCGCGAGCGGGACGCAGGTAAAGATGAGCGTGGCCTGTTTCAGTGAGCCGAAACTGAGGAAGATGAGGACGAAGATCAGGCCGAGTGCAAGCGGCACGACGATGAGGAGTCGGGCCTTGGCCTCCTGCAAGTTTTTGAATTGACCCCCAAACTCGAAGAAATACCCGTCGGGAAACTGGACCTTGTCCCGGATCGCCCGGGTGGCCTCTTCGACAAATCCTTCCGTGTCCCGACCCCGCACGTTGATGAGGATGCTGACGCGACGTTGGGTGTTCTCGCGGGCGATCTGCACCGGCTGGGGCACGAGGACGATCTTCGCCACCTGCCCGAGCGACAGCATCCCGCCGTCATCGGTGCGCAAGGCGAGGCGTTTGAGTCCCTCAAGGTCGGCCCGATGCTCCTCGGCGAGCCGCACGACGATGGGGCTGCGGCGGTTTCCGTCGATGAGCATGCCGACCTCGGTCCCGGCGAGGGCTGTTTCGATGAGAGAGTTCAACTCATCGGCGTGGACATTGAACCGGCGCATCGCCTCGCGGTCGGGCTGGATCTCGATCATCGGATTTTTGCCGATACTGTCGAACTCGGTCTCGCCCCCTCCCGGAATCGCACCGATGACGGTGCGCACTTCCCCGGCGAGCCGTTCCAGTTCATCGTAGCTGTCCCCGAAGATCTTGCAGACGAGGTCGGCGCGGGCACCGGCCATGATCTCGTTGAACCGCATCTGGATGGGCTGGGTCACGAGGATGCTCTGACCGGGCACCTGATCGAGGAGCGCCTTGCGCATGATCTCGCCCAGCCGTTCCTTGGTGATGGTCCTGCCGTCTTCCTTGCGCCACTCGTCGCGCGGATTGAGCATTAGGTAGGTGTCCGCGACGTTGGGATTCATCGGATCGCTCGCCACCTCGGCCGTGCCGATGCGCGAGAAGATTTCCTTCACCTCGGGAAAGTCGCGGCGGATGATGGCTTCGCTCTGCTTTTGCAGTTCGAGGGACGAGGAGAGCCCGGCGCTGCTGCTGCGGATGAGCTGGAAGGCGAAGTCGCCCTCATCTAGCTGGGGAATGAACTCCGATCCCAGACGGGAACCCACCCAGATCGACGAGCCGAACAATCCGAGCATGATGAGCACGACGACGAAGCGGAAGCGCAGTCCGAAGCGGAGCAGTGGCGTATAGAGTCGCTTTGTCAGGGTGACCAGCCAGTTGTCCTTCTCCTGAATCTTGCCGCCAAGCAAGTAGGAGCACAAGACGGGCATCAGCGTGACGGCAAGGACGAGCGAACCGCCGAGCGCGAGCATGACGACGAGGGCCATGGGTTTGAACATCTTTCCTTCGATGCCCTGGAGCGCGAGGATGGGCACGTAAACCACAGTGATGATGAGAACTCCGAAAAACATCGGGTTGGCCACCTCCTTGGCGGACTTCAGCACTTCCTCGGTTCGTTCGCTGACAGTGAGGCGGCGGCCCAGAGCGTGCTGACGCTCGCCAAGGTGGCGCACGATGTTCTCCACCATCACCACCGCGCCGTCGATGATGAGACCGAAGTCAATCGCGCCGAGGCTCATGAGATTGCCGCTGATGTGCCATCGCACCATCCCGGTCATCGCGAAGAGCATGGAGAGCGGGATCACCAGTGCAACGATGAAGGCGGCGCGGAAGTTGCCGAGCAGGGCAAAGAGCACGATGACGACGAGCAACGCCCCCTCGGTCAGGTTCTTTTCGACGGTGGCGATGGTGCGACTGACGAGATTGCTGCGGTCATACAGGGGACGGATGACGACGCCCTGCGGTAGTTTCGACTGGACCTCGACAAGCTTACCGCGCACGGACTCGGCCACGAGCCTGGAATTCTCACCGGCCAGCATGATCGTCGCGCCGATGAGCGCTTCCCTGCCGTCATCAGTGGAGGCCCCGGTCCGGAAGGCACTGCCGATGGTGACGGTGGCCACCTCGCTGAGAAGGACGGGTTCCACCGCGCCGGCAAATTTCAGGGGGATGGAGAGGATCTGCTCGATGTTTTCCACGCGGCTCGTGGCACGGACGATGAGCTGCTCGCCTCCGATCTCGATGTATCCGCCGCCCGCGTTGCGTGTGTTCTGCTCCACGATCTCGGCGAGCATGTCCAGTGAGAGACCTCGCGCGGTGAGGCGGGGAGGATCGGGCTGAATGACGATCTGCTTTTGATAACCGCCACTGGTGTTCACCTCAGCCACACCGGACGTGCCCCGGAGCAGGGGCTTTATCTGGTATTCCTGGATCTGCGCGAGAGCCATGAGCTGCTCCTCCCGGGTCGCGGGCTTGTGCGGAGCATCTTCGAGATAGTCCAAGCTGTAATAAAAGATCTCGCCGAGACCAGTGGCGACCGGGGCGAGCTTGGGTGTCACCTCCGGAGGCAATTCATCCAGAACTCCTTGCAGTCGTTCCGTGACGAGCTGGCGCGTGAGATAAAGATCGATGCCGTCCTCGAAGGTCATCGTCACCTGTGAGAGGCCGAACTTGGACAGGGAACGCAACTCCACCATTCGTGGAAGGCCCGCCATTTCGCTCTCGATGGGAAAGGTCACGAGCTTCTCGATCTCTTCCGGCGCGAGTGCATCGACGGCCGTGTTGATCTGCACCTGAGGATTGGTGATGTCGGGAACGGCATCGATGGGAAGGTTCAGTGCCGACCACAATCCGAAGGCGATGAGCAACAGCATGCCGAGGAGCACGGCACCGCGCTGCCGCATCGCGAGGGTGATGAGGGAAGTCAACATGGAGTCTCAGTGACCGCAGGTGCAAGCCTTGCCGCCGCGCAAAATCTGAAGTTCTGCCAGCCAGAGCGACATTACCGGTGTCGTGACCACCACATCCCCTGTGTAGAGTCCGTCGATGATTTCGACGTGGTCCTCGTTGACGGCCCCGACCTGGACCGGAGTGCGAAGGAAGTATTCATCGTTCTCCGCATAGACGAAAGTGCCCTCCGCAGTCGTCAACAGCGCCGATTTCGGGATCGATGTCACAGGATCTCCGGCGGGGAATCGGAAAGTGGCGGCCAACGCGGCTCCCGGCTGGAGTGTCTCGTCTGTAGAGACGATGACTTCGTAATCGCCCAGAGCGACAAACGGCGACTTTTCCAAGCGCAGGACGCGTCCTTCGGTAGAGCCCAACTCCACGATCATTCCGGGCTGGACCTGGGATGCCTGCTCCTCGGTCAACCAACCGCTCGCCTCGTTTCCGACCTGGGTGGCTTGGAGGGTCGCGGAATACGAGTGGGCGATCACCTCCTCCTGCACTT
>CALDKL010000048.1 GCA_937898895.1 uncultured Verrucomicrobiae bacterium
GTGGCGGGGCTCCAGGCCATCGCCACCGCGAAACGCCTCGGGGCGCGTGTCACGGCGTTCGATGTCAGGCCCGAGGCCCTCGAGCAGGCCGAGTCGCTCGGGGCGAAGGCTCTCCGCATCGATCTCGGCGATACCGGAAAAACCGATCAGGGCTACGCAAAAGAACTGACCCCTGAGCAGCTCGCCAAACAGATCGCGGCCCAGGCCAAAGTCTGCGCCGAGAGCGACGTCGTCATCACCACCGCGAAGGTCTTCGGACGCAAGCCGCCCATTCTGATCAAAGCCGATGTCGTCGCGGGGATGAAGCCCGGCAGCCTCATCGTCGACCTCGCCGCCGAGACCGGGGGCAATGTCGAGGGCATCGTGCCGGGCGAGGAAGTCGTCAGCGCGAACGGCGTCAGGCTCATCGGTCTCGCCAACTACGAGGGGCATGTTGCCAAACATGCCTCCCAGGTCCTCGCCGCAAACTTTGCGAACATGATCGAACATTTCTGGGACAAGGAGGCGAAACGCTTCGCGATCCGGCCCGGCGATGAGATTCAGAAGGGCTGCCTCATCACCCACGGCGGGGCCATCGTCCACGAACGCTTCCGCTGACCCTTTCCCGCGACCCTTTCCCGTGACCCTATGGACACCCTCATTCTCCTGATCTTCGTGTTTGTCCTCGCCGCCTTCCTCGGATTCGAACTGATCCAGAAAGTGCCCAGCCAGCTCCATACTCCGCTCATGTCGGGTTCCAATGCGATTTCGGGAATCACCGTGGTCGGTGCCCTGCTCGCCTGCGGTGTCGCGGAGGGCGAGTTCGGCAAATGGCTCGGCTTCGCTGCCGTCATCCTCGCCATGATCAACGTCGTCGGCGGCTACGTCGTCACCGACCGCATGCTCGGCATGTTCAGGAAGAAGGGCAAATGATCCCCCGGCCCGAGACCCTCTTCGCTCCCTGACAGTACCCTCTTTCCCCCGCGATCCATGGACCTGAAACAATACATCGACCTCGCCTACATCGTCTCGTCGATCCTCTTCATCTTCGGGATCCGGATGCTCGGTCGGGCCGAGACGGCGAGGAAGGGCAACCTGCTCTCCGCCGTCGGCATGCTCCTCGCCATGGTCGCGACGCTGCTCTACAAGGAGGTCGTCGATTACAAACTCATCCTCGTCGGCGTCGCCATCGGCACCGTGATCGGTTGGGTCTGGGCGGTGAAGGTGCAAATGACGGGCATGCCCGAACTCGTCGCCCTGTTCAATGGCTTCGGGGGGCTGGCCTCGGTCCTCGTGGGCTGGGCGGAGTTCGAATTCGGAAAAAACACCGATCTCGTCACGCAGATCGCGGTCTTCGCCACGATCCTGATCGGCGGGGTCACCTTCACCGGCAGTTTCATCGCCTACCTGAAACTCGCCGGAAAGATGAGCGGGCGTCCCACTTTGTTTTCGGGACAAAAGGCGGTGAACGCCGTCCTCTTCGTCGCTCTGCTCGTCCTCGGCGTGATCTATGTGATGAATCCATCGGCCGGGTTGCTCTACGCCATCATCGTGCTCTCCCTCGCCCTCGGTGTGCTGGGGGTGTTGCCCATCGGGGGCGGCGACATGCCCGTGATCATCGCCTTCCTCAACAGCTTTTCCGGACTTGCCGGGGCGGCAGCCGGCTTTGTGATTCTGAACAAAGTGCTCATCGTCGCGGGCTGTCTCGTCGGCACCTCGGGCATCATCCTCACGATCATCATGTGCAAGGCGATGAACCGCACCTTCGGCAACGTCCTTTTCGGTGGCTTTGGCGCGGCGGGCGGGGCGGCCGGAAAAGCGGTGGAAGGCGAGATGAAAGGCGTCTCGGTCGAGGATGCCTACTACGTGCTCGAGGCGGCGCAGAACGTGGTCTTCGTTCCCGGCTACGGCATGGCCGTGGCCCAGGCCCAGCATGCGGTGAAGGAATTGGGGGCCTTGTTAGAGAAGAATGGAGCCGAGGTCCGATTTGCGATCCACCCGGTCGCGGGGCGCATGCCCGGCCACATGAACGTGCTCCTCGCCGAAGCCGATGTGCCCTACGAGCAGCTCTGCGAGATGGATGCGGTGAACCCGACGATGGGGCAGGTCGATGTCGTCATGGTCATCGGGGCCAATGACGTCGTCAATCCGGCTGCTGCCGAAGATCCCGCCAGTCCCATCTACGGTATGCCCATCATCAATGCCCACGAGGCCCGCACCGTCTTCGCCCTCAAGCGGGGCAAGGGCTCCGGTTTCTCCGGGCTGGAGAATGCGCTCTTCTTTCGCGAAAACTGCCGGATGATTTACGGCGATGCGAAGGAAACCATCGCGGGTCTGGTGACGCAGTTCAAGGGATGAACGGAACGGCACTTCGCTCTGTCCTTCGCAATTGCCACCCGTTCCGAAACCCGGCGGCATCCCCGCCCTCTCCGAATCGAATTTTCCACGTCCCTTTCCCAGACTCATGATCCCCCCGATTTCCCAGGAAGAAGACCAGACCGCCCGGCGTCGCTACTGGGCGGAACAGATGGAGCAAGGATATGCCATGGTCGAGCAACTCATCGCGTTCCCGGTGCAGGAATGCGGTGAAGGGTTCGCCTCGCTGTGTGATCTCGCCGCCGCTGCGGGAGTGGAGATGTACTTTTCGGAAAGCAAGATCGCCGGGGATCTCGACCGGGTCTTCTTCATGCGCGAGAGTCTCGCCCGGGAAGTCGTCGAGATCGGGCGCGAGATGAATCAGCGCGGCTGGATTCTGAAAATCGAGGACGGCTTCCGCAGTCTCGAGATGCAGCGCCAGCTGGTGCGGCGTCCCTCCGTCTTCGAGAACGTGCTCAACAAGTGTATCTGGGAGCTTGGCGGTGAAATCCCCACGCCCGAGTTTGTCTTCCGCCGCGCCATCGTGCTGACCGCAAACATGCCCAAGATCGGCACGCACATGTCGGGCTCGGCCATCGATATTTCCGTCTTCCGCCGTGACGGCGGCGGAGAGGTCTGGCGCGGCGTGCCCTATCTCGAAATGAGCGAACGCACTCCGATGCGCTCGCCCTACATCACCGAGGAGGAACTCGCGAATCGTCTCGCCATTACCGAGATGATGGAGAGCAGGGGATTCATGCATTTTCCGTTCGAGTTCTGGCACTTCAACAAGGGGGATGCGGGCGGCCATCTGCTCACCGGCAACCCCGCGCCGTGCCGCTACGGACCGGTGAACTGGAATCCCGATACGAACGAGGTCACCGCCGTGCCCGATCCGCTTGCGCTGCTCAATCCTCTCGATGTGATCGAGCGCGAAATCGCCGCAGCCCTGGAGCGGGCCAGGGGTGCTTGAAGGCGCTTGAAGGGTTGCGCTGCGCGCTCACTCGAAGAGGCTCAGCAACTCGCCTTCGGAAAGGTGCGCGTCGCCCGCTTCGGCGAGGAGAGATTCGGTCAGGGCTTTCTTCCGTTGTTGCAATGACAGGATTTTTTCCTCCACCGTATTGCGGGTGATGATCTGGTAGCTGGTGACGACGCGTTCCTGGCCGATGCGGTGGGCGCGGTCCGTTGCCTGGGCCTCGATTGCCGGATTCCACCAGGGATCGACGTGGATGACGGTGTCGGCGGCGGTGAGGTTCAGACCGACTCCCCCGGCTTTCAGGCTGATGAGAAAAACGGGTGCGTCCCCCGACTGAAAGCGGTTCACCACGGCACCCCGGTCTTTTGTGGAACCGTCGAGATAGCAATAGGAAAGTCCCTTGCCCGCGAGTTCGCCGACGAGGATCTGCAGCATGCCGACGAACTGGCTGAAAACGAGGACGCGGTGCCCACCCGTGATGGCCTCGTCGAGCAATTCAGAGATCATCTCGACCTTGGCCGAAACCTCTCCCTGGGGCAGATCCTCAAGCCCGAGGAGGCGCAGGTCGCAGCAGGTCTGACGGAGCCGCAGCAGGGCGGTGAGGGCAAGCATGCGTTTCTTCCCTCCCTCGGCTTCGAGCAGGGTGCGGCGACTTTCCCGGAGGAGTTGTTCGTAGACTTCGCGCTGTTTCGCGCTCAGGTCGCAGGTCACGACCTGCTCGATTTTCTCCGGCAGATCGCGGGCGACTTCACCTTTGAGACGACGAAGGACAACCGGACGCAGCCGCCGTGCGAGCCGTTCGCGCACGGCGGTCGGCGGGTCGGTCGAGATGAGGGGCTTCACAAAACGCTCCGCGAAGCGTTCCCGGCTCCCGAGATATCCCGGCAGGGCGAAACGCAGGATGGACCAGAGATCTTCGGGGGAATTCTCCACGGGAGTGCCGGTGAGGGCGAAGCGATGCCGTCCGCGGAGCCGATGTGCCGCCTTGCTCACCTGGGCTTCGGGATTCTTGATGTGCTGGGCCTCGTCGAGGATGACAAGGTCGAATTCGCGCTCCGACCAGAGGGCTTCGTCGCGGCGAAGGAGAGCGTAGCTCGTCACGCAGATTGCGGCGTTGGGGTGATTTGTCAGGATCGTCGCTCGGTCCGGTCCCTCGATGGCGACGGTCTCGAGATGTGGCGTGAATTTTGCGGCTTCGGCAACCCAGTTGTGAACAAGCGAGGAGGGGCAGACGACAAGGGCGCGCCCGCCTGCCGTTGCGAGAAATGCGAGGGTTTGAAGCGTTTTTCCGAGGCCCATATCGTCGGCGAGAATGCCGCCGAGTCCGCGCGAGGCGAGGCTCTGCATCCAGGCGAGCCCCTCGCGCTGGTAGGGACGCAGAATCGAGGAGAGGGAGTCATCGAGTGCGGCAAACGAAGGGGGTGGGCCGATGCGGTTCCAGGGCGGGTCGCCTTCGGTGCGGAGATCGTGATCGCCGACCGTCTCGCGGAGATAGCCTGCCTGGACCTGGTCGATGCGGTAGGTGCCCGGCTGGATCTGCTGCGGATCGCAGTCGGACAGGATCTCGCCGAGGTGTCCGGCGAAGCGTGGGTCGAGGACGGCGATGCGTCCCCGCGAGCCCGGTCGACCGTGTCGTCCCGATTCGAGCAGTCGCTGGATCTCCTGTCGCGAGAAGGAATCGCCCGAGGGCGTGCCGAAGCCCACCTCGAGGGCGAACCAGTCCTCTCCGCTCGATCGGAAGCGCATCGAGGGAACGATGGGCTCGACCTGGCCGAGGGCGTGCTCGAATCGCTCGCCATAGCGGGTTTCCCAGCGACGTTGAAAGGCGGGATACCCGTGGGCAAGGAACTGCAGAATGGCCTCCTTGTCTTTGAGCACGAAATGTCCCTGATCGCCCCGCCGTTCAAAACCTGCTCCTTCCAGCTCGGCGATGGCGGCATTTTCCGAGTCGGGGTCGGCGAGGAAGATCCTCTCTCCGTCCTCCCAGGCCGCAGGGCGACCGACGGCGGCAGGATGTTCCCTCGGTCCGTAGAGAAAGGCGAGGTCGGCATCAAGGAAATTGAGAGAACCCTCCACTGACAAACGCACAAGAGGAGTCGCGCGTGTCAGTTCGATCCCGTCCAGGTCAAAGTGCCTCTCCCAGAGGGCGAGTGTCCCCGGCACGTCGTTTTCCGCAAGAGTCGCG
>CALDKL010000049.1 GCA_937898895.1 uncultured Verrucomicrobiae bacterium
GATGATCCACGCCGATAGCGCGAGCCAGATCCTGTTCATCGATCGCTATCTCGAGCCCGGCGAGGACCTGGGCGTAGCGCGAGGCCGAATCGAAGGCGAGGGTGGTCGGGGACAGGGAAATGGCGGTGACCGTGCGTCCATCGGGGAGGGCTCCCTTGGTCTCGTGATGTTTTGCTTTTTTGCGATCGGTCAGGGCAGGGTCGGGTTTCGCCACAGGTAGGGTGGCGTCGATCGCGATGGGAGAGAACGACTTTTTGTTGGCGAGGGTTTTCGCGTCGAGCAGGTGGATCAGGCCATCGGCCCCGGAGGCGGCGATGGTGCCGCCATCGGGAGAAAAGGCCACCGAAAACATCGCGGCGGCGGTGTCGATGCCTTTGAGTTTCACGGCTCCTCGGGTGAAGAACTCCTCGAGGGCGGGGTCTTCCTTGTCCACGCCGTCGGGGGCGCGCCGGACGGTTTCGAACAGTGTTTTCAGTTCGGGGGTGATTGTCGCGTCGTATTCGGATTGGAAAAGGTGAACCTGTCCGGTCCCATCGAGGCTGGAAACGGCCACAAAGGTCTTGCCGTCGGGAGCAAAAGCGGCGTCCCAAATACGGCCTTTCATCGCGGGATATTTTCGGATGAGGTTCGCATTGTCGCCGATCTTGCGGGCGGTCTCGCGTTTGCTGCGGTAGATCTGCGGCACGCCGTCGGAGCCTCCGACGAGGATGTGATCGAATTTCGGATGACGTTCGATGGTGGTGAGACCTCCGTTGAGGGCACCGGGGGTGATCGAGGTGAGGTTGTCGATGAAACGTTCGGTTGCGGTCTCGGTGAGTTTTGCGGTCATGTCCCGACCGACCGAGAAGAGGTAGTCACCCTTTACTGACCAATCGGTGTCGAGCACCCAGTCGTTGTGGCTGCCCATGAACAGAACCTGCTTGCCATCGCTCGCCTGGATCGCCCGGACCGTGTTGTCGGGCAGGCCGAAGGAGATGAGTTTTCCATCGGGAGACCAGTTCGCTCCGTAGGCGGTGTCGAAGCCGACGATTTTCGAGAGGGAGAGTTCGGTTTTTTCCAGATTCCAGACCTGGATCTCACCCATGCGTCCGGGGAGTCCCCCGGCGACGGCGAGTTTCTTTCCATCGGGAGAGAAACGCACGGATTGGATGCGTTCGGAAAGACCGACGAGACGTTTCACGAGTCCTGAGCCGTCGGCCTTGTGGAGGAGGACCTCGTGGAATCCGGCGATGGCGAGAAGGGATCCGTCCGGGGAATAGTCGAGTGAAATCACTACCGGAGGCACGGCGTAGCGCGGCGGATTCGCCATGGTGTAGCGTTGGCGGGCGTTCGCGGGAGTGTCGTCTTTGGCCCCCTGTTCCACCCATTTCCGGACGAGGGAAAGCTCATAGCCGGTCAGCGGCTCGTCCTTGGGTGGCATCTCGGGGCTTTCTTCACCGGGTGCGGCGACGACGAGTTCGAGCAGGTGGCTCTGATCCGGTTTTCCGGGGACGATGGCGGGACCGTCCTCGCCGCCTTTGATGAGGGCGGTGACCTCGGTCATGATGTAATCCGATTTTGCTTTCGAAGGCTGATGGCAGCCCTGGCATTTTGCCTGGAAGACGGGGCGGATGTGCTCGTAGTAGCTGACAGTCGTCGGCAGGGCGTCGCTTTTCTCCGCTCCTGGAAGCGGGGCGGAAACGAAAAGCGGGGCCAGGGTGAGAAGGGCAAGGCTGGATCGCATGGTCCGGGGTGGGCAGGTCACGGAGAATGGTAGGCCCGGATTTGGGCTTTCATGAATAATACCGGATCGCGTGGTGCCTGGGTATAACGCAATTACGGTCAGTCAGATCTGTCAGTTCCTTTTGGCCCACCGCCACCAGAGCCACCCTTCCGCCGACAGTTGTCGCTCGCCTTGTCCCGAGACTCCCAGGGAAAGGTGAGGCAGACGGCACCCACGTTCGCGCTCTCGAGGCATTTGTTCACGAGTAGGACATCGACCTGGGAGGGGGGAGCGATGGGACTGGGTAGAATCCGCAGAGTCGGGCTACCGCCCCAAGCTCCATGGGAAAGGGGGCGCTGGGTGCTGCAGTGGGTAGTTTGTCGAATTCGCCAATCAATGAAAGCTGAAATAGATCATGAAAACCGCAAGGTTGCCGACCTCAGAAATCACTTTCACCCTGTATCCTCGCGGATCGAGCACGGGGAAACAGTGCAGATCATCAAACTTGGACGAAGATTGACAGGAATATGTGCTCAATCATACATCAAGTCCCCGCGATCGAGGCCGAGAGAATGCCTTGATTCCAATCGGTCCGCTCGGAATACATGAGAACATGAACTTATCGCATTCATCATCCGCGTACCTGCTGCTCATCGGTTGCGCAGTGCTGTCGGGCGATGCTGCCGTGCTCGCGCAGAAGACCGTCATCAATCGCCCGGAGTTTGGTGCCTATCACGCGCTGTGGCGCATCACTCACGATCCCGTTGTGGATGACCATGCGAACTACCACCAGCATCAGTGCTGGAGCCACGACGGACGGTATCTCGCCTATCGGCACTGCCCGGTGATCGCCAGTCCCCAGTCGGGGCAGCCGTATGCGGGCTACCCGGAGCCGACGGTGCGTGTGTTTGACCTTTTGAAAAACGAGGATCGCGAACTGGGGCTCGGCATCGTGATGCTGCCCGGCGCATCGTGGGCGAACCATCACAACTGGCTCTTCCATGTGCAGCTCGAGAAGGAAGATCGCGGGTTCGCTCCGAATGAGGGTGCGCCGGTGATCTGGACCGACCTGGACACCGGCAAATCAGTCAAGATCGGCGACGGCATGGACCAGCTCGGCGGCGTCGATTGGAAGGACGAATGGCTCTACGGCGGCATCAAGGACACCACGCGCCAGCCGCCCTTCCGCACTGCTCGAGTGCGCATCGCCGCGAATGGCGGCGGAGCGCAGGAGCTGAAGGATGCTGCGGGCTTTCAGTGGGTGGTCAATCCACAGCACCCGGTGTTTTTCACTCGCCAGAACAACTGGGGCAAACCGTTCGGACCGACGGTTCATTGGTGGGACCTCGACGGTCGCAATCGCCGCGATGGCATGCTTGTGCTGGAGGCCGCGCACATGGCCTGGCAGGGCAACGGCGAGCATTTCATCATTGGCGACGGCCTTCCGCGCGGCCGGAGGTGGGACGAGCCCGCACCAAGCAACGTTCACATCCTCGCGGCGGGCACGGTCGGGAACCTCAGCGCCTGCGGACACAGCGGGCGCTTCCTCGTGGGCGACTCGGCCATGTTCGATCTGCGCAGCGGCGATACGTGGCCGTTCCGACACCTGCTCTCGCCCGATCTGAGGCCAACGAAGGATTTCTACCCGATCTTCGACGGCGAGGCCAAGGGCAGTCCCGACGGAACGAAGGTCGCCTTCACCGTGCGCTACGACATGGAGAAGGGTGCCGTCACGGAACTGGTCGGCCCGTTGCGAGCGGGTGAGCCGTCACTGCACGTGAAATCCACCGAGGGGTTTCCATCGTCAGGCGCGGTCGTGATCTGGACGGAAATCATCGGCTACCAAAGCAAGACGCCGACGAGCTTCGAGGGCCTCACGCGCGGCCGTCACGGCACGCGAACCATGGATGGCGCGACCGCCGGGCGCGCGGTCACGGACTTCACCCATCATCTCCTGACCGACGATGCCTGGAAAAAGGTCGCCGCCGTCGGCAACGAAATCAGGCAGGCCATCACGGACATAAACTCGCCGCTGCTGCGGCAGCGTGGTCGGGACGTTTACGTCGCCGTCGTCCGCAAGCCGGATCGGCCCTGGCTCCGCGCCTCCGGCACCACGGTGCAGCTCATCCCGGGAGAATCCCACTACGAAACCGCAGGCTATCACCTCAATCTGAACGGTCGCAGGATCACTACACGCCTCATCCGAGCCGACGAACGACTGCCGCTTCGGTCCCCGGGCCGCTATGCCGCCGTCGCGGTCGAATGGTCCGGCTTGGAAAGCGAGCTCGGCAATGAATTGAATGTCACCGCAGCGGCGACGCTGGAGCTGCTCTCGGAAGCGCCGCCCGATTTCGCCTGGACGACTGATCGCTGGCTGGTGGGCGAACGGGAGACTTCGCCTGCTCTCGCGGAAAAGGCCGACGAAGCCGTGTGCGAAATCGTGCATCGTCACGACGGCGTGATCGCCCGCGAGTGGCACACGAAAGGCCAGATGATCCGACGCCACGATCTCAATCAGCAAGGCAAAGGCATCCGCCGCCTCGCCTACGAATCCGGCAGGCTCGTGACGCGGGACTACTTCAACCGCGACGATCAGCACGTGAGCCGCCAGGTTTTCGCACCCGACGGTTTCATCACCGAGACGATCAGCCTCGGCGTCAACAACGGCAGGTCCATTGAAAACGATCACTGGTGGTTCGAAAAAGGCACGCCCGTGCGCCGCGTGTCCTTCCGCACTGAGACCGTCAAGGAGGGCGACGATTGGAAATCATCGCCCCGCAAGCCATGAGTCGTCAAGGCGAGACGGAACAAGTCCCCCGCCGACCTTCGTGATCGGCATCGGCTGTGGTTCACTCGGATCTGGTGCGTGGCCACCTTCCCCGTGGTTCGGGAATCGCAGGCGGCTCCTCGCATTTCTGCCTGCGTCTCCCGCTCCCACTCATCCGGACCACTGGGAGCCAGGTGTTCCAGGATACTGGTCCGGACCGAGCAAATTCCCGCAGTCTCGTCAGATGCCTCCGCCGACCGAAGTGGGATTGTAGCCGCGGCTCTCTCCGTTTCCACCCCGTCCAAAATCAAACCCAAAGATCAGCCAGCATTCCGTCTCCGGAGCGGCATCATTGAGTCCGGCGAGGACAACCAGATCCAAATGGGTGTTTTCCGTTGGAAGCCATTGCGCGGAGGGTCCGAGAATGTACTCGTCGCTACCTCCTTCAGGATGGGTCCACTTGCCTTCGATTCCAAGCGAAAGCTTGCTGTCGATGATGGTTCGGGATAGGCCAAAGGAAGCCGCCCACTCGGTATCTCCGTCAGTGGTGAGTTCCTGCTCGTGGATCAGGTTGACGCCCCAGTGCCATCCCTCGCAATCGTCACCAAAAAGGATCTTGCTCTCGAGCACATCGGCCCCGTCTTCGGCGAAGGCGTATTCCTCATAGAGGGTCGGGTTCCCTGGAAGCACTCCCCAGTCGGCAAACGCATAGCGGAGTTCCACGGCGAATTCATCCTGCGTCCACCCATTGGGATCGAAGTTGTCGTGGATGACTTTTTCGTAGAGATCGAGCTGCATCCGGTTGGGCAAGCCGATCTCGACCTCTTGCTGGAATCGCTGGGTTACCCGGCCGCTGTCGTAGGTCCGGACCCGATACCATTCCTCGATGCCGACCTCCCAGGGGTCCTTCTGAATGTAGACACGCGTGGTGCTGAAACGGCGGTGATCCACCCACTCCGGTTCTCCGTAGGCACCGTCCTCGACTTCCTCCAGCAATCCGGCCGTGCCGACAAACTGATCATCGAGAACCACCGGCCGAACCGGATCGGGTTCCGCCGCCGGACGGAACCAGGGAGACCCAGATCGTTTCGTTCGCATCGCGGTTGCGTCATTCGACTCGACGATCACGGGATCGAGCGTGCTCGTCGTGACGCTGTCTGCATGGTCCTGGGCACTGGAGGGGAAGACCAAGGCGGCGGTGATTACGGAAATGAACGAGTGGAGGGAAAAAACGGAGCGCAAGCGGACAAGTGAACGGTTCATGCCCAATTTAAGGAATCTCTCGGAACTTGGGTCAAGATTTTTCACCGACCCGCATTGCGCCAAAAAGAATGATACCGGGATGAAACAGCCCACGAGCGTCATGAGCAAACGAAGCAAGGAGGGGCAACGGTGTGGAAAACTCCGTCCTAAAACGTTGCGTAGACGTGCCGAAGTCGGGCCCATAGCGGCCTCATAGGAAGTCGTGGTCGGTGCGCGAGTCGCTCGCACAACGGGGAATGCCTGCGGAATGGGCGTCTTCGTCGGGGATACGATGGCAGAGACGGCGGCTGCCGGATCCTGAGAGGGCATCGAAGGCAGGTTGGAAAAAACGGTGGAAGACGGGCGAATCGGGGTGCTTTGAAGAGGCCGTGGAAAAAATTTTTCGGATCGAGGCACTCGTCAACCGATCCATGGTCCTTCCGTCAATTTCTCTGCCTTGCGACGGTCGCGGAGGGTGACTCGAACCCTCACAGGACCGCCTTTGCCAGCACTTTGTATAAGCCGGTAAAGGGTCTTCAAAGCGGGTTTTTCACAGCGAGTTTTCCACACCATTGCCGCATCGGGTGAAATAGCGGTTCATGGTCTGGTATTCTATTTTTGGGTTCATTGGCAGGATCGACTCCACCTCCGATCAAGGTAGAATCGGCTCCACCCATCCATGAGGCGGAATTCGGAATGGGTAAAGCGCTGGATTCGGATTTTTTCCGAAGCCTCAATGCCCTAGCAGCCTGTCGGGCTTGTGTCGATTTTTGAATCCGGACCGGGGTTGAGC
>CALDKL010000050.1 GCA_937898895.1 uncultured Verrucomicrobiae bacterium
GTCTGGAGCGCCGCGGTTGCCGGGTGAGTTCTACGGTCTTCTGGAGGTCCGCCAGTTCAAAGGGTTTCGTGAGGTAGTCAAAGACCCCCAGACGCATCGCCTGGACGGCGTACTCGACCGAGTTGCTGGCGGTGACCACGATCGCCAGCGTTTCAGGATGGTGCTCATTGCCGTAGCGAATCACGTCGAGGCCCGACATGTCGCCGAGACTCAGGTCGACGATCATGAGGTCGGGTTTCTCGGAATCCAGAGCGGCAAGGGCTTCGCGCCCGTTCAGGGCTTCCGTGACCCGGTGGCCCTGCATCCGGCACGATTTGCCCATGAGGCTGAGAATGGGCGGTTCATCATCGATGACAAGAATCTTGGACATGGCGTTTCGAAGGGTTGAGTGGTGAACGGGGAAATCGTGAGATCGGATCGTTAACTGACGTAAATACTACAGGAATGTTAACGAACGCAACCTAAAAATCTCAAAATTGCAAAAAACATCTCAATTCTGTCCGATTTTGCGCAGAATCGCTCCAAAGAGCGGAAGGCCGAGATTGAGAAATTCGGCAAATGAAGTTAAGGTTCCTTCAACTTTTCTTCTAAGAACTCCTCCGGCGGGTCGTTTTAGGCGGTGTAATTCACTGCGATGTCCGCCCTTCCTCTCTACCTCATGGAAGTTTCGCCCCGCGAACTCGTCGAATCCGCCCAAGCGGATTTCGAGGGGCCTCTCACGGGCTACGCTGCCGGGCTGCTCGGGGGCGACTGGGATCGCGCCCGCGACGTGGTGCAGGACACCTTCATCAAGCTGCACCGCCAGGATCCAGCGCTGATCCAGGGCCGTCTGAAGAGCTGGCTCTACACGGTGTGCCGCAACCGCTCGATCGACATTCTCCGAAAGGAAAACCCGATGCTTTCGACTGCGGGAGAGGCATTCGAGACGATGAACGATTCCTCGCCCGATCCTTCCCGGGCGATGGAGGATCGCGAGCGCCACGCCGAGGTGATGGCTCTGCTCGAGCGGCTTCCCGAAAACCAGCGAGAGGTCATCCGCCTGAAGTTTCAGGGGGATCTCAGCTACAAGGAAATCTCCGACGTCACCGGACTGAGCGTGAGCAACGTCGGGTTTCTCATTCACACCGGAATCAAGCGGCTTCGTTCCCTGATGGGGGTCGAAGTGGATCCCACCTGAGTCCTCCTTTTTCATCCTGAGTCTGTTTCGTTGCCACCTGCCCCACCCATGAACCGTGAACCTGTCAATCCGGACGATCCGCAAATGACCGCCTATGCGCTGGGAGAACTCAGTGTTGCCGAGACGGCCGAGTTCGAGGCCCGCCTGCAGCTTTCCCCGATGGCGCGGCGAGAGTTGGCTGCGATGAAGGAAATCATGTCTCTGTTGGGCGAAGGTCTCCGCTGCGAATGGCGGGCCGAATCTGAGCCAGCCACCCTAAAACTGCTCGATCCGGTTCCGGCCAACTCCGTCGTCATACCGGTGGATTTTCGTCCTTCCGCGAGGCGCGTCCTCGCCGTTGCCGCCGGGGTTGCCGCGCTGATTCTGACGAGCGTGGCCCTCCTCTCGGGCGGGGGACAAGGCGTGGCTCCGGCGGGAGCGGACACCCTTGCCTTGAAGGAGGATTCCGGGGAATCCCGCGAGACGACCGTGGCCCGGCACGTTCCGCAACTGTTCCTCGCAGAAGAAGTGGAGGATCCATCCTCGCTGAATCTGGTGGGTGACGAGAATCTTTCCGGTGCTCCGGTGGATGCCTCCTATCTGGAGGCCGGTGCCATCCTTCCTGCCTCCTTCCAAACGGCGCAGGGAGCGGCGCGTGGGGACGGCGCACTTCGCGGCAACGGGCTGGATCGGGTTGATTCCTACCTTCCCCCCCTGGACGGCTGGTCGAAGAATCGTGGCTCCTCCACCTTGATTGA
>CALDKL010000051.1 GCA_937898895.1 uncultured Verrucomicrobiae bacterium
GCTACCGGATTGGGCAACGTCCCCGTCGAAACCAAAGCCACGGCGGGGTCTGCGGCAGCACTCAGCCTCGCTCTCGAGGACAAGTCCCCCGCCGTCTCCATTGCAGCGGCCCGCGCCCTTTGCCGCATGGGTCTCACCTCGAAAGGCCTCGCCCTGCTCGAACGACGCCTCGCGGACAAGAACGAATGGGCGAGACTCGAGGCCGCTGTCGTTCTCGACGAACTCGATGAAACGGCTCGCCCTGTCCTGTCCGCGATGAAAGCGGGGCTCCGAGATCAGCCTAACAAGTATATCATCCGCGTCCTCAACAAGGCGGTCAATGATCTGGAAGGCACCGATCTCCGGGTTCCCTGACACTACCGCGCGACCCTGACCCAGCCTCCTTTCATGCCGAGACCGATCCAATTCGACGCCGTCCTTCTCGCGGGTGGGCGCTCGAGCCGCTTCGGCAGCGACAAGGCCTTTCTCGACTGGCGCGGCCAGCCGCTCTATGTCGCCCAACTCCGTAAACTCGCCTCACTCGGGCCCGGTCGCCTCTGGCTCTCGACGAGGGCAGCACAGCCCTTTCCGGAATTTCTCGAAGGTGTAACGAGGCTCGTCGATGAAGAGCCCGGACACGGTCCCATCAGCGGCCTGAAAAGTGCGCTCGCGGCAAGTGACGCGACCCATCTCCTCGTCCTCGCCGTTGACCTTCCGAACATGGCCCCCTCCTTTCTCTCGGCACTGCTGGTGGCCGGACGCAACGGAGGCGGCGGTAGCGTCCCTCGCACGGAACGAGGCTGGGAGCCTCTCGCAGCCCTCTATCCCCGGGTCGCGCTTCTCGAACTTGTCGCAGAGTTCATGGCGAGCGGCAGGCGACGCCTCCAGGATCTCGTCGGGGAAGCCGTCTCGCGCGGATGGGTCGCCCCTCTTCCGGTCGCGGAATGCGATCTGCCACTCTTTGCCAATCTCAATACCAGCGATGAACTCATCGCGATCGGTCAGGGAGCGCATGACGAAACGATCATGATCGACCGCTACCGGACAGGTAGTGGCTTTGTCAGGGTCTCTGATCTCGTGGCCACGGAAGAGCCGCTCGAGATCCGGGTCAACGGCACGAGTGTCGCCGTAACAATGCGAACGCCGGGGCACGACGACGACCTCGCAACCGGATTTCTCCTCACCGAGGGCGTGATCCGATCAACCGACGAGATCACCGAGATCACGCATTGTCCCGACGGAGATGCCGAAGGACTCGGAAACACCCTCGACGTCCGTCTCTGCAGGGAAATCGATCTTGCCCGACTCACCCGCCACGTCTTCACAAGCTCGAGTTGCGGCATCTGCGGAAAGGCGGCCATCGAGTCGGTCTTCGCTTCCTTCCCCCCGGTGGCGGGGCACGCGCCGCCCGATCCGGAGCGGCTCCTCTCGCTTTCCGCGAGAGTTCGTTCCGCCCAGGCGACCTTTGCCCGCACCGGGGGACTCCACGCCTCGGCCCTTTTCGACCGGGAGGGAAATCTCCTCCTCCTCCGCGAGGATGTGGGGCGCCACAATGCCCTCGACAAGGTCATCGGCCACGCCCTTCATCAGAAACTCGCGACGGACGATCTGATCTTGCTCGTGAGCGGTCGGGTCTCTTTCGAACTGATGCAGAAAGCGCTTTCCGTCCGCATCCCGGTGGTGGCGGGGATCTCCGCCCCGAGCAGCCTCGCCGTGAAACTGGCGAAGGAGAGCGGTCAGACCCTCGTGGGTTTTTTGCGAGATGAGGGGTTCAATGTGTATGCGGGCGGTGCCATCCGGCGGTGACGCTCCATGATCCGTCCTGCCAGGCGCGTCACCATCCAGGTCGCGAGGAGTGCGACGAGCATGCCGAGCGCGAGGAGCAGGGTCACCAACGGTCCCGAGGGATGCCCGCTCCTTTCCGCCGCAAAATCCGTCAGCGAACCGAGGACGACGAGCAACAAGGTCCCGGGCAGCATTCCAACAAAGGTGCCGACCGCGAAGGAGAACCAACTCACCTGGGTCAGGCCGAGGGCATAGTTGAGTAGCGAATAGGGAAAGACGGGTGTCAGCCTCGTCAGCGCAACCAGGCGCCAACCACCGAGAGTCACGGCACGGTCGAGTGAGCGGAGCCTCCCGTGGTCTCGAATGCAGCGCTCGGCCACTCCTCGCGCGAAATGGCGGCCCAGCGTGAAGGCCAGAAAGGCACCAAAATTGATTGCGAGGACTGCCAGGAGAAGACCCCGGATCGGGCCGAAGAGAAACCCGGCTCCGACCGTGAGCACGGAACGCGGAACGAGCAACAGGGTGCAGGCGACGTAAAGCACGACAAAAGCCGTCGGTGCCCACCAGCCCAGCGATTCGATCCAGAGCGTGGCCCGTTCCAGGCTGGCCCGCAATGGGAGCGACCGGAGGGCGAGCACCAAGCCGACAAGGAGCACGCCGAGGCCCGTCCATTCGAGCCTCGCCAGCAGGATGCTGCGCCCTTCGCTCTCGTTTTCTCTCATTGGCTCCAGGCTCAAGGCGAAGTCGGATTGCCCGAGCGGCCCTCGTCGATGATCGCGAAACCGATGATTCCCACGTAGAAGAGAATCACCACGATCAACACCGCAAAGCCCACATATCCCATGATCAATCCGGCAAGCGAGAGCCCTCCGTTCGAGGAAGGGGCGGTTTCCGATCTCGCCCGCCTGCGACCGATGTGCCCACAGATGATCGCCGGGATCGAAAAGATCGGAATGCAGATGGGCAACCCCAGCACACCGAAGACCAGAGCACAGATGGCAACGGGATCCGCAGGCGAGCGCTGCGGTGAGAATGCGTTGGTTTGCCCGGTGATGATCTCGCGGCGCTGCCGATCAGACAAGGGCGGAGGAATCGCGGGAAAAAGCCCGCCCAGTGCCGTGCCCGCCTCCATCCAGGCCGCCATGGTCTCATTCCAGACGAGCGTGTCTCGCCGAATACGCCCGGAACTCACCAGTGCGGCGAGGGAATCTCCCGCCACAGGATGCTGTCCTCCGGCGTCATCCGCATAATACCAGTCCATCTCACCGCAGAGTAGTGCGACGACCGGAGGGAATCGAGTCCGAAATCTCGGTCCTCGTGTTCAGGCGAATGCAGAATATCGGCGAAAGGTCTCGAGCCGCTCCTCGAACGCTTCGCGGGTGAGATCCTGGAGGGAATGGGTGCTGAAACTCTCACAGGTAAAGCTCGCGAGGATGGAACCGCGCACGATCGCCGCAGCCAGGTCGGAGAAACCATAGTCGCGTTTTCCGAGACTGGCGAGATACCCCGCGAATCCTCCAATGAAGGTATCGCCCGCCCCGGTGGGATCGAAGACCTCGGTGAGCGGATACGCAGGACAGGCAAAGAAGTCGGATTCACCGAAGAGCATCGCTCCGTGCTCCCCTTTCTTGATGATGACATTTCTCGGCCCCATCTCCCGGAGACGGTGACCGGCGGAAACGACATTGGGAGTATCCATCATCAGCTTCGCTTCGCTGTCGTTGAGGACGAGCAGGTCAACGCGGCGGAGAAGGCTCTCGAGTTCGTGGCGCGAAATCTGAATCCAGAGATCCATCGTGTCGGCGATGGTGAAGGAAGGACCGTCGCCGAGCTGGTCGATCACGGCATGTTGGTTCAGCGGATGGGCGTTGGCGAGGAGATTGACCGTGGTCGCCGTCCTCTGCGAGTCGGCCACGGAGGGCTGCCATGACTCGAGCACGTTCAGAGCGACCGAGAGCGTCTCGCGGTCATTCATATCCTCCATGTATTCGCCCGACCATCGGAAGGTCTCGCCACTGGAAAACTCCACGCCATCGAGGTTGATGCCGCGTCGTTTGAACAAATTGAGATGCTCGGCGGGAAAGTCGCACCCGACCACTCCGACCATGCCGACCGGGGAAAAGAAGCTCGCGGCAATGGCGGCGTAGGAGGCGGATCCGCCGAGGAGGTTTTCCTGAGAGGCCTTCTGGGTTTTGACGTTGTCGATGGCAATGGATCCGGAAACAAGAACACTCATGGAAAAAGTTTTTAGGGGGTCGAAATCTGGATTCGGTTCGAAATTCAGGGGAGGAGAGCCCTCGCCGCGCGGACATAAGCAGCAATCCCGGTTGCTTGCAAGATCCCTGACACGATCACGACCCGTCTTGCCCCGGCTTTGACAAGAGCCGGGAGGTGTTCCTTTTTGATCCCGCCGATGCAGAAAATGGGCAGATGGGGATGCTGCTCGTGAACGGCCCGAATCTCGGCGGTGCCGATCGGAGGGTAGGTGGGCTTCGTCGGAGTCGCAAAGAGCGGACCGAACCCGATGTAGTCCGTCCGCAGATCGGTCGCCGCAGCGGTGGCCTGGGCAAGGCTGTGGGTCGAACGGCCCACCATCGCCTCGTCGCCGACGAGGGCACGGACTTCCTCCATCGAAGCATCGTCCTGCCCCACGTGGACTCCGTCCGCCCCGATGGCGGCGGCGATGGCGGCGTGGTCGTTGATGAGGAAGGGCACCCCGGCCTGGCGACAGAGCGGGAGGAGGGCCTCGGCCCAATTCCGTACCTCCCCTTCGGCGTGGCCTTTCGCCCGGAGCTGAATCACATCAATCCCACCCTCGATCATCTCGCCCGTGATGCGGGTGAGGGAAGAAGGCGCGGCATAGCCGAGATCGACGATGCCATACAGTTTGGCGCGGGAGAGAGTGCTGCGATGCATGGTCGCGGGAACCTCAACCGGGTTGAGTGCCCGCGTCAACCCGGTTCGATCCCGTCCCCGACGAATTTCGGGTCGCCTCTCCGCAGCGTCTGGTGCCGCCTAAAATCGTGAATGGCCAACCACAGAAAACACCGAAGACACGGAATTAGAGAGTAGAGAGAGAGATTGGGTGTGTTCACTCATTGAGTGATTTTCAATTGCGCTGCATTTCCTTGATTCGTCGGTGTATTCGGTGTGTTCCGTGGTTCCCCAACTTCGGATTCAGGTTCAGTATCCGATGAGCCAGGCGATCTGACCGAATCTGGCGCAGGCCTGGGCAGTCGGGCGGCTTCTCACACTTGAGCGAAGGCCCGCTCGAGAAGAGCCTTTGTTTTTCGGATGCCCTCGACTTCGTCGAGCCGATCGCCTTCGTATTCAATGCCAACGAAGCCACGGTAACCCGCCGCCTTCACGATGCCCATCATCTTGAGGAAGTCGGTGTGGACCTCGTTGCCCGCAGCATCGAATTCGTGGGATTTGGCCGAGACGCCCTGGGCGTAGGGCATCAGTTCGCGCGTACCCCGGTAGCGATCATAGGCAAGCCCGTTGGAATCTTCGGTGTAGGCCGGATCCCCGGCGTAGAGGGCCTTTTCTTTTTCATACTGCTCTGCGTTGCCGCGATTCTTCACGACATAGAAATTTCCGAAATCAGGAAGAGTGCCGCAGTTGTCGAGGCCGACATTCTTGATGACCTGGGCAAGCCAGGCTCCGTTTGAGGACAGCCCCCCGTGGTTTTCCACAATGACCCCGAGTTCCATCGTCGCCGCTTTTTCGGAAAGATGGCGGAGCCCCTCGGTACAGAGGTCGGCCTGTCTTTCGGGATTCAGGGTCGGGTCCGAAGCGGCGTTGACACGAATGCAATGGCAGCCCAGGAATTTCGCGGCATCGAGCCAGGCGAAGTGCCCCTCCACGGCAGCGTTGCGCCTGGCCGTGTCCGGATGCCCGAGATTGCCGACACGGTCGCACATGATGAGGACACTTTTCATGCCGAGGTCATCGACGCGCTTCTTCATTTCGGCGAGATACGCCTGGTCTTTCGGCTGGTATCCGAGCGTCGCGTGTTCGACAAAGAAAAATTGATTCACCCACTCGATCGCGTCGATCCCGAAGGTCTCCTTCGTGAATTTTGGATAATCGAGAGGATCGAGTCTGCCCTCCTTCAACGCACGGTGCAGCGACCATTGGGCAAGCGAAATCCGGAAAACAGGACTCTCCTCCAATCCGTCGGTTGGGGGGCCATCGGCTTGCTCTTTCGAACAGCCGCCAAAAAATCCACTGGTTGCTGAGACGGCGAAGGTAGCGGCAGAGGAAGAAAGAAACGAGCGGCGAGTGGTCTTCATGAGTCGACTTTACCTTGTCTGCAACCAGGACTCAACCCCTGCCATTCGCCCCGAATTCCGGTCGTCTCGGAGGAAACTCACGCCGAGCATACCGTGATCGCGTATTCCTTTCCGAAGAAAGGAATTGATTCCGGAGGGAATTTTACTTGCCGAGGCAGCAATTTTTCACTA
>CALDKL010000052.1 GCA_937898895.1 uncultured Verrucomicrobiae bacterium
CACTGTATTCGGGGTTCGCCTCGGTGCCGGACAGTTGGTCGCCCTCGATCGAGGCGTTGGCTTTGCCGGAGACGGCAGAGAAGGCGGGATGGTTCCAGAGAAGGAGGTTGAGTTCCTCCCCGGTCAGTCGGAGCGGGACGGGAGTTCCTCCCTGGTTCATCCCCTGGGCGAAGGCATCGAATTTCGTCTTTGCCGCTTCGATATCGCTCGGAGAGGCGACCGGTGCCTGCACCGGAACGGCCGCTGTGGCGGTGTAGGTGCTGACCGTTGATTCAACCCACCGTTTCACTCCGAAGCCCGCAGCGATCAGAAGCGCCACACAAGCCACCACGGCGAGGAGGCACCCCATGCCACACCCCAGCCCCCATCCACAGCCCGACTTCTTCGGAGGCGGTGCCTGATAAGCGGGTTGGGAAGGCGCGGGCGCGGTGGAGAGCGGTGGCGGTGCGTCGTTCATGGCTACAGTAGCGGAGTAGTTATACCACGCCTGGATCGATTCCCAATCTTTTTTGATTCTTGATTGGCAGGAAGAGCACAGGTCTCGGTGGACGATTCACTCCGGAGCAAGGGTGCGCGGGAGCAGACACTCGAGGAGGCGTCCGTCGCCCCACTCCACCTCGCCCCAGTGGTCGACGTCGAGTTCAATTCGTGCGACAGCGAGGGTCGGAAAATCGTCCACCGACTCCCCGTCGCAGAGCCGCTCGACGGTCTCGTGGATTCCCGGATTGTGGCCAAAAATCAGGGTGGTCTCCGCTGATTCGTCCAGCGATTGGACGACCCTCAGAAAGACCTGTGGCGACGCAAGATACAACTCGGGTCGAAACTCGATTCCCGACCGGACTACCCCGAGTCCGTCGGCAATCGCTTCGGCGGTCGTGGCGGCGCGGACGGCCGTGCTCGTCACAATCCGATCTGGTGCGATGGCACGGGATTTCAATGCCGCCGCCATTCGCGGACAATCGCGCCGTCCCCGGTCGTTAAGAGGACGGTCGTGGTCGGACAGACCGGGGTGATCCCAGTCGGATTTGCCGTGGCGGATGAGCAGGAGCTGTTTCATGAGGAAGCGAAAATCCGGCTCGATTCGGAGGAGGCGACGATCCTTCGTCCCCCCTCCTTCACCGCGCCACCCTCGGCATCTTGACAAATTGCTTTCCTCTCATCAACCTTGGCCCTCGTCAAGCCTCTGCCATTCAATCTCTCATGAAGCCCCCTCTTTTCCTGATCCTGTTCGCCGCCGCCTTCTCCGTCGGCGCGACCCCGGACCTCCGGGCCGACAACTGGCCGAACTGGCGCGGTCCGTATTTCAACGGATCCTCGCAGGAAAAGGGATTTCCCGCCACCTTCTCAAAGACCGACGGAGTCGCCTGGAAAACGCCTCTGCCGGGCGAAGGTGCCTCGACTCCGATCGTATGGGGCGACGCCGTGTTCCTGACTGCGGCGAATGAGTCGCAGGATGCCATCCTCGCCATGCGCCTCAGTGCAAAGACGGGAGAAATCCTCTGGTCAAAGCCTCTCGGAAAAGGGGTCCGCATTGACGAACGCAGCACCTTCGCGGGGGCCTCAGCCGTCACCGATGGTAGCACCGTCTGGTTTTTCACGGGAAATGGAGACCTCGCCGCCTTCGATTTCGACGGCAAGCAACTCTGGCACCGGAATATCCAGAAAGATTACGGCGACTTCGCTTTTCAATGGACGTTCTCCAGTTCGCCTCAGTGGTACGAAGGACTCCTCTATCTCCAGGTCCTCCAGCGCGACGTGCCGGTAAACGGCCGCGGCCGCACCGATGGACCCATCGAGTCCTTTTTGCTGGCGATGGATCCGGCCACAGGGGAAACTCAATGGAAACAGAATCGCCCGAACAGCGCCGTCCAAGAATCGAAGGAAGCCTTTTCCACTCCCGTCCCCATCCTCCACGAAGGGCGCCCCGAACTCGTCATTGCCGGGGGCGATTGCCTCACCGGACACGACCCCGCCACCGGCAAGGAACTCTGGCGCTGGGGAACCTACAATCCCGAAAAGATCGGCCACTGGCGTCTCGTCCCCTCGCCGGTCTACGGCAACGGCACTCTCCTCGTCTCCGCGCCAAAGGGGGCTCCGGTCTACGCCATCGCCGCCGGAGGCAACGGCACACTGCCCGATACCGCAAAGCTCTGGGTCAGCGAAGGCAAGGAAGTCACCACGGACGTGCCCACTCCGCTCTTTTACGACGGCTATTTTTATATCCTCAATGATCGCAAGAAGTTCCTCAACTGCATCCATCCGGTTTCCGGCAAAGTTGTCTGGAGCAAGGTGGTCGACGCCAAGGTGAAGCTAGAGGCATCGCCCACCGGAGTCGACGGCAAGATCTACCTCATCAGCCATCTCGGAGAGGTCTTTGTCTTCCGCGCCGGACCCGC
>CALDKL010000053.1 GCA_937898895.1 uncultured Verrucomicrobiae bacterium
AGAGGAGGGAGTTGAGCGAGCTCAGCGACCGACGAGCAACGCAGAAGGTGGAAAAGAGGCCCGCGATTTTCAAAGGATTTCTATGTTTCGGTTTCAGTATGGTGTGGCGCTTTCCCCTTCTCGCGCTCTTGCTCGCCGCATCGGCATCCCTGCGCGCCTATGATCCGCCCGTGACAGTGCGCCCACTGCGCAACATCTCCGACATCCGGAAGATGACCTACGAGGAGTCTCGCTTCGGCCCGCCCGTGAATCTCAGGGTCACGGTCATTTCCCACCTGCGCGACGGATTCGATGGCCAGGATTCCTCGGGAGGGATCTTTTTCGCGTTCCCCTTCGAGAAGCCGCCCCGGATTGGTGAGGAGATCGAGATCGTCGGAAATGTCACGGGAGGCTTCCATGGCCCCTACGTGATCGTCGACGATATGAAGAAGATCGGCTGGCGCCAGCCGCCCAAGGCCCTGACCTTCCGGCCCGATTTCGTCCAGACCGGTCTCGGCGACAATCGTTGGGTGGAGATCGAGGGGCTCCTCGTCGATGTCGCTTTCGGAGAGTCGAAACGCGAAGGGACCGGACTCCTCGTGACCGGTCAGAGCGAACTGGTGATCCGCTTTCGCAATGCCTACGAGGATTTCGATGTGGCCGGTCTCGAGCGCAACGTCGGCTCCTGGGTGCGGCTGCAGGGCAGCGGCGATCCGCTCTTCAACGATCAGCGTCAGCGCATCGGTTCGGATTTTGTCTGTGCGAAACATCAATTCGTCTCCGTCATTGAAGGGACGAGAGAATCCGATCCGGTGCGGCTCGACGAAATCGGGCGATGGGATTCGCGCCGCACCCGGCAGGGGCTTGTCGAAACGGATGGCACCGTGACTTTGGTCGAGAGTCCCTCCAGCCTGATCGTCCAGGCGGGCGGATACGGTGCCCGCATCACCACGCTGAGTCCGGTCTCCGTAGCCGTGGGCGAGCCTGTCACTCTCACCGGATTGCCCGAGACCCAGGGATATTTCGTGGGGCTGCGCTATGCCACCGTCCAGCCATCGGAGTCGGGGGTGCCGCCCGCCGATCC
>CALDKL010000054.1 GCA_937898895.1 uncultured Verrucomicrobiae bacterium
ACAAAAGGGCTCCCGCGAAGATGAGGGTTGTGCCTGGCAGGATGGGAAGAAACGTTCCGAGAAAACCGGTCACGAGGAGCAGGACAACCCTGGACCAGATGAGCGTGTGATAGAGGGCCTCACCGGAAAGAAAATCATACCAGCTGGCAAGCAAGGTTGGCATCGCGAGTCAATCGAAAGGACGCAGATGACTCACGGCTCCTTGGAATAGGCCTCCCAGGCCTCAGCTACCTTTGCCGCCTTCTCGTCGCCTTTGTGGAGGAGGATGCGGTGCCGAAGGGTGAACGTTTCTCCCTTCTTCAACACGACCGGACCCTCTTTGGCTTCTCCCGCAACACTCTTCAGTCCAAACGGATTCGCCGTGAACAGTCCATAGGTGCGCGCGTGCCACGGCGTCGGGTGGCGGAGACTGGAGGGATGGTTCAGCATCGCGATGCCCAGCGTTTCGCCGCCATTTCGATCAACCGGGCCATTGAAATCGCACCACGCCGCCCGCGTGCCCCAGGCCTTTTCGTTTTCCTCTCCCGTGCTCGTGACAATGCGGCCGCCCTGCCCGGCCTCTACGCTCATGGCGTGGGCGACGCGAATGCTCAGCCCGGCATCCTTGGCGTCGGAAAAGGTGACTTGGTCGGCGACTGCGGTGAAGACGATTCCGATGTCGATGATCCTTGTTCCGTCGGCAGCCACGGAGAACGAAAAGGTGCGAACGTCCTCGGCGATCCGATTTCCGGAGGCGTCGAGATAATCGCTCGCGACCTTGAGAACGGCACCACCGTCGGCGACGGTCGTCTCGAGGATCTCGCGATGTTTGGTGGCACCGAGAGTCTTTTTCAGTTCCGCGAGCTTCGCGGCATCGCCCTTGGCCCGTTCGATCAGGGTCCGTTCCTCATGCCAGGTGTCGAAATCGTTGATGAACTGGTGCCCGAACCACAAGGAGCGATGGTGCGGGTGATCCTGCTTCTCTCCTTCGACATCCTTCATCGGATAGGCGCGGGTCATTTCCTTCCCGGTCGGTCCGATCACCGGATAAAAATAGGGTTTGTTCGTCTCCGTATCGGCGATGAGATACTTGGTGAAAAGCTTGTTGTCGATGAGGACTGCGACTCCATCGTCGTCCTTGCGAAGGGACAATTCGGCGGAGGAGAGCGGCACCGCGAAGACGGAGAGGGCGAGAGCGGCGGCCGCAGTGAGGAGGAGGGTGTGGGTCTGCATGGGAAAGAACTTCTGTCGGAACAATGGAATCGCATTCCGTTCGCCAACGCAAGAGTGGAAACGCGCCGATCTCCCCGAGTTTCCCGAGCGGTCCGTTCCATTTTGGTCCCGGCCGCGACAAGAATGGCCGGGGGCGGGAAAAGTGATTGCCTCACTGCGTCGGGACGGCTAGTAACGGTCCATGCTGAACTGGATCTGGATGGGAATGATCGTCGTGGGCGTCGTCGTGGCGGCTCTGATGGGACAACTCGGCGGGGAGACAGGCATCGTGCAGGGCATCCTCGATGCCGTCGAGACGGCCGTCGTGGGAATCGCCATCCCCCTCGGCGCGGTGATGATGTTCTGGCTCGGAATCATGCGCCTGGCCGAGAAATCGGGCATCGTGGCGGTGCTGGCACGATGGGTGAAACCCCTGATGCGCCGACTTTTCCCCGAAGTGCCGGAAGATCATCCGGCGATGGGGGCGATGGTGATGAATCTCGCGGCGAATATGCTCGGACTCGGGAATGCGGCGACGCCTCTCGGGTTGAAAGCGATGCAACATCTCGACGAACTCAATCCGAAGAAAGGCACGGCGACGAATTCGATGTGCACCTTCCTCGCGATGAACACGAGCTGTATCACGATCATACCCGCGACAGCGATCGGATTGCTCGCGGCACAAGGGATTCCGAATCCCACCGCAATCGTCAGCACGACTCTCCTGGCCTCCTTCACTGCGACGATCGTCGCGATCCTGGCGGTGAAATGTTTTCAGCGACTGCCCGTTTTCAATCGCGGCACCTCCTCCGCAGAGGAGACTACCCACGACGCCGACGCGAAGGCGGAGACCGCTTCCTCTGCAACGAAGCCACTCTCGAATCGGGCGCGTGTGTGGATCGGCCTGGTCGTGGTCCTTTTCCTCGGAGTGGCCTGGCTCGAGACCTTTCCCGAACAGCGTTCCTCCCTCCAGAAGGCGCTCGGACTGAGTGATGCGGTGGCCCATCTCCATGCGGAAAAGGCGAGTCTCGTCGCGAAAGCGGCGAGCACGGACGACCCGGTCTGGAAACGCGCCATCGGGGCGGTTTCGATCACCGCAATCCCCTTCATGCTCGTCTTTTTCCTCGTCTTTGCAGCGGCACAACGCATCCCGGTCTACGAAGAGTTCATCGAGGGAGCGAAGGAAGGCTGGAATGTGGCTGTGCGGATCATGCCGTTCATCGTGGCGATGCTCGCGGCCCTCGCGATCTTGCGCAATTCGGGGGCCCTCTTCCTCTTCCAGGAAATGCTTCGTCCTGTCCTCGAATTCATCCACTTCCCGCCGGAACTCGTGCCCATGGCCCTGATGCGTCCGCTCAGCGGCAGCGGTAGCCAGGGCATCCTCGTCGAGATCATCACGAACGGAACGATTCCGGATCTGCTCAAGTACACTGCGGCGACGATGTATGGCTCGACCGAGACGACCTTCTACGTGCTTGCCGTCTATTTCGGCTCCGTCGCGGTTCGTCGCACTCGACACGCGCTCGCCGCAGGACTCTGCGCCGACGCTGCGGGCCTCATTTCCGCAGTGGTGATCTGTCGCCTGATCCTCGGATGACGGGCACTCGCCGTGCCGTCCTTCACCTTCCCAGCGAGCCGCGATGCGGGACTCGCTCCTCCACTCATTCTGCGGCAGACTGGAGAATGCTCCGGAGAAACGCCCCGCCCCTCGCCACCGCACTTTTGCCAATCCTTTGTCTGTTCCTCCCCGCCATGAACACCACTTCGGGAAACGATCGTCTTCCTCTCCCGACGCCGGAGGAAATCGCGAAGCTCCCACCCGATGGCGGCCCCGAGTTCAATCGGCTCGTCTTTGAATCGAGTCCCTACCTTCTCCAGCACGCCCGCAATCCCGTGGACTGGCGACCGTGGGGTGAGGAGGCGTTTGCCGAGGCGAAAAAACAGGGCAAACCCGTCTTTCTCAGCATCGGCTACACCACCTGCCACTGGTGTCATGTGATGGAACATGAATCTTTCGAGGATGCGGAAGTTGCCGCGCTGGTGAACGAACATTTCATCGCCATCAAGGTGGATCGCGAGGAGCGTCCTGATCTCGACGAGGTCTACATGAAGGTGACAGAGGCCATGACTGGCGGCGGAGGCTGGCCCATGTCCGTCTTTCTCACCCCTGACAAACACGCCTTTTTCGCGGGCACCTATTTCCCGAAGGAATCGCTTGGCGGACGACCGGGATTCAAGCGGATACTCGCCGAACTGCACAAGGCTTGGGTGGAACGGCGCGAGGAGGTGGAGTCCGCCGCCCTGAGCATCTCCGCCGAACTCAGCAAGATCCTGAAAGGCACACCCGGAGAGGCTCTCGACGAGACGATCCTCGACCAGGCCCGCTCCCAGTTCGGAGCGCGGTTCGACAAGGAATGGGGTGGTTTCTCGATGCGTCCGAAATTTCCTGTCGCGCCGAACCTGAGCTTCCTCCTCCGGCAGCATCTGCGCCACGGAGACGTAGAATCGCTGGCGATGGTGGAGAAAACCCTGACAGAGATCCGGCGCGGGGGCATCTACGATCACATCGGAAACGGCATCCACCGATATTCAACGGATCGGGAGTGGCTCGTGCCACATTTCGAGAAGATGCTCTACGACCAGGCCCTCTACGTCATTGCCTCTCTCGAGGCCTGGCAAGTGACCGGAAAGGAGGAATAC
>CALDKL010000055.1 GCA_937898895.1 uncultured Verrucomicrobiae bacterium
GGATGCCGGCAAGGCCACCTTCACCACCACCTGCGTGATCTCGGGACGGTCGAGAAAAAGTTGAACTTTACCTTTCCCGTTGCTGTTGAACTGGGCTTCGTTCTTGATATTCATATCGATGATCGCCATGTCGAGGGCGTCGTCGAGGGAATCTTCGTCGAGATTTGCCATCATCTCGGTGAGGGCATCGTCGGGGACGAGCATCTGCGCGTCGAAGATTTGCAGAAAGTGCTGATTGCTCATCGTCGGATTCGCCTTGTGGATCGCGGCGGATAGAACGGGTGAGGTGAGCGAATTCTGTTTGGAAAGCTCATCCGCTACTGCCTGGGGTGGATTCGAGTTGACGAAGGTGATGAGGGTCGCATCTCCGGGTTGGGTCGCTATCGTAGGTGCTCCGCGCCCTTCGCTGATCGGGGCGTCCCCTTCGAGCCTCGCCGTCGACGAGGTCTGGAGGCGCACTTCATACGAATTCTGGGGATTCACAGTGGCGCTGATTAGTTCGGATTCACCTCGATAGGCGGGTCCGGAGGCACTGTTTCCCGTCGTGCGGAGGTAGTTCGGATAATTCAATGGCAGAGTCGAAACGTCTGCCGGAGTCGACAAGGTCGTGGCACCCACCGTACCCGCCGGGAGGAGGAACTCCTCGGCGCGGATTCCGCTTTTGAGGTCATTGGCTACGGCATCCCAGAAGACGGCGCGTCCTTTGATCCAGAGGTTTCCGGATACGAGCGGCGACGCATCCGTTAGTTCGACCGGAGGATGGATGGTGAGCAGGTTCCCGGCCGCGACGGGATGGTAGTTGCGGAGACGGTAAGTCCAGCTCGAGACCGAGGAACCCTCACCGACCTCAACCACGACATCGGTGCTGTGGCTCGTGAGAGGAGTGGCACCACTTCGGGAGGGGGGGGCTGCGGTGTTGGAAGTGAGGGGCACCGTCGAGAAGGCGCGAATCGTGGCTCGGCCTTTTCCGCCGGGCAGTTCGTAAACGAGATCTCCAGTCGGGACCTCATTGCCGTGGAGGTATTTCGAGTAAAACGCCCGGTGGGCAAGGGCACGTCCGTTCTCCGTCGCGACGCGTCGTTCGAGGGCCAGCATGCTGGCCTCTACTTGATGGGATCGTGCATCGACCAGGGAAAACCAAGCGGCGACGCCGATGGTGCCAATGGCGGCGAGGACCATGCAAACGACGAGCACGCTGCCGCTCTCCCCGCGTAACCTCTGTTGTGGCATGGTTAGGGTTTTCATCGATCTCGGGGGGATTCAAAGACCCGGAAACATCGGTAGGGCGATGCAGAGCGAGCTGCGCGTGCCGATTTGTTCGTAGGCGGAGAGCGGTGCGGTGGCGGGCGCAGTGGACGGAGTGGTCGGCGTCTTGTGGGGATTGGTCGATGGGTCGGGCAGCCAGAGGAGGTAGAACGGTGCATGGCTGGCAATCTTGAACCGATCAATCGCGCTCCCCTCGATGACGGCGCGCCGGGAGGTGTTCTCGAAGGCAACAAACGAAGGTACGGCCAAGGAACCCGGTCCCGCTTCGTAAAAGATGTCGTAGTAGTGGGTCAGCGTTCCATTGCGATAGCGGCGGACTGTCGCGTAGGTGCCTGCGGGAGAAGCGGCGGAAAGATAGTCGATTTCGTAGACTGCCTTGACGCGGAGGAAGCCGGGATCTTCGGCAGGCCCCACAATGAAGAGCGTTGTGTTGGGGCGATCCGGCGTGGGAACATTGCGAACCGCAAGGTCGTAGATGCCAGCGGAGGTCGGCTCGGCCTGGGCGAGGAATGTCCGGAAATCTTCGGGTGTGTCGAGGCGCGGAGGCAGCAAGGTGGAACCGGAATCCCCAGCCGGGTATCGGAGAAATTCCGGTCGAACCGTGTTTGGCAATGCCCGATGAAGACAGTGGAGAAAGGATGCCGAGGCGGCGTCCTCGCGAATGAGGTCAGTAATTTCCATCGCGAAGCTGGCTTTGCCATAGTTTGGCGCGGAATAGGTGCTTACCGTATCACCCGATTGACCATAGTATGCCTGCTTGTTCGA
>CALDKL010000056.1 GCA_937898895.1 uncultured Verrucomicrobiae bacterium
CGATCCCAATCTCCCCGACGGCATCGAAAACAACCAGCGACTCGCTCTCTACACCGCCTCCATGCAAAAGGTGGCGAGTCACGAAGGGGTTGGTTTTGTCAATCTCTTCGAACCGACCCGCAAGCTCTACGACTCCGAGGAGGAGCCGCTGACGATCAACGGAGTCCACCTCAATGCCCTCGGCCATCGTCTCGTCGGCCGAGTGATCGCCGCGTCCCTTTCCGGGGCCGTCCCGGTCGTCGCCGACGCCGAGTTGGAATCCGTGCGCGAGGCGGTTCTCGACAAGAACTGGATCTGGCACAATCGCTATCGCGCCACCGACGGAAACGATATCTGGGGAGGGCGCTCTACCCTGACCTTTGTCAACAACCAGAGCAACGCCGAAGTCCTGCAGCATGAACTCGACATGCTCGACATCATGGCGGCGAACCGCGATCCGAGAATCTGGGCGCGCGCCAGGGGCAGTGATGCCAGGGTCGATGACGGCAATGTGCCGGGTCCGATTCCGGTGATCTCGAATGTCGGCGGAGGCAGCAAGAGTTCCAGTGCCGAAAAGGAAGGCACCCTGACCTATCTGGACTCCGGCGAGAGCCTCGCAAAGTTGACCGTTCCGAAGGGGTTCCGGGTGAATGTCTACGCCGATGAAAAACGGTTTCCGCAACTTGCCAACCCCGTGCAGATGCAGGTCGACGGAAAGGGCCGCCTTTGGGTCGCGGCGTGGAAGACCTATCCGAAATGGGAGCCGCTCAAGCCGATGGACGATGCCCTGCTCATTCTGCCCGATGACAATGCAGACGGTGTCGCGGACCGGGTCGTCGAGTTCGCGAGGGTGCATTGTCCGCTCGGCTTTGAATTCTGGAATGGCGGGGTCATCGTCACCTCTCAGCCCGACATCCTCTTTCTGAAGGATACCGATGGCGACGATGTCGCCGACCTGCGCTACGTGCTCTTTCAGGGGACCGATTCCGCCGACACCCACCACGCGGCGAACAACCTCATCTATGGACCCGATGGAGGCATCTATTGGCAGAGCGGCGTCTTCATGCAGCACAATCACGAACATCCCTGGGGGCCCTCGCTCGAGGCGACGGCCTCGGCCATGTATCGCTTCGATCCCCGCCGCTACACGATCGCCTTCCACGCTGCAAACTCGCCGAATCCCCACGGCATCAGTTTCGACGAATGGGGCTATCACTATGCCAACGACGGTACCGGCGGCCGCAGCTTCCAGGTCGTTCCCGAAGGCAAAGGCTTTGCCATGCGCGAACTGCTCGTCAAAGAAGTCCGCCCCGTCGCCGCGGACGAGATCGTCTCGAGCCCGAACTTTCCCGATGAGATGCAGGGCAATTTTCTCGTCTGCAACACGATCGGATTTCTCGGCATCAAACAATACAAACTCCATCGCGAAGGATTCAAGGAGGGAGGGCGGGAGTTCCGGTTCGGCGAGGTCTGGGGGACGCCTGTGGAAGAACTCCTCAACAGCGCCGACCGGAATTTCCGCCCCACCGATGCCATCTTCGGTGCCGACGGTGCGCTCTATGTGTCCGACTGGCAAAACGTCATCATTGGCCACATGCAGCACAACATTCGCGACCCCAATCGCGACAAAAAACATGGTCGGATCTTTCGCATGATTTTTGAGGGGCGCCCTCTCCAGAAGTCGGTCGCGATCGACGGGGCACCGGTGGCGGCGCTCCTCGAAAATTTCAGGCATCCCGCCATCGGCGTACGGCATCGCACCCGCGTCGAACTCAGCGAGAGGCCCACCTCCGAGGTCATCGCGGCGACGAAGGCCTGGGCGGCGAAGCTCGATCCCAACAAGAAGGAGGACGCCCGGCTCCTCCTCGAGGCGCTCTGGGTCCACCAGCAGCACAATGTGCGCGACCGCGCCCTGCTCGATCTCGTGCTCGCCTCACCCGAGCCACACGCCGTGATCGCTGCGAAGACCGTGCGACATCACTGGGATGTGGCCGATCCGGTCGTCAATGTAGTGACCAGCCCGATCCGGCAACAGGAGGAGAAGATCGAGGT
>CALDKL010000057.1 GCA_937898895.1 uncultured Verrucomicrobiae bacterium
CGAAGGAAGCCGGGGTTGTTTTCGTAACAAGTGGAATGTAGCGAACGGGCGAGCAGGTTTTGCCCGTGATAGTGGGGCAGCTTTTCCTCATAGGTGAGGTCGCCGTAGCTAGCATTGAAGCTTTTAGGCAAGAGGAGCAACCCGCCGATGCGGTTGCGCATGGAGGCGAAGTCGCTGGGGTGGCTGAATTCATCTTTGTGCCGCTCGTGGTGGTTGGCCCAGATGTGCTCGATCTCGTAACGCCTGTTCCCGGTTGCCATGTATTCCGCGTAACGCGAGGCCATGCCGGATTGGGTCTCGATGAAGTCGGTCATCCGAGCGAGTAAACGATGGATTGGCCGCCCGTTCATGCCGTGCATGGCGAAGCGTTCGTTTTTTGCGAAGGTTTCCTGATCTTCGGTGAGCCGCTGCGCGAGAAGCTCCGCAGTTTTCATCGCGCTCTTGCCACGAATGTCCCGGATCACATTGAACATCGCATACTGCATCGTGGAGTAGTCGATATTGCGCCAGTTCCAGATTCGCCGGGTGATAAGGATGTCAATGAAAGTGCTGACGACGCGTAGCTTTCGCAGAATTTCCACCTCGGGATCATCCGGAAGTAAAGGCGCGAGCAGGACCGAATACTGTAGGGTAAAGTTGTGGTGGGTGTTGTAGTGGATCGCTTCCAAGCCGGGAGTCAATTCCCAGCCAGCCCCTCTCGTCCGCAGGTATTGGGCGGTGTAGAATTTGAAGTTGCGCTCGATGAAACGGGCGAACTCGGAGGAATTCGTCAGACCAAGGCTCTCTTCGTGATCCCGAATCCAGCGGTGGAACTCGGTTCCGATCAGATCGAAGTCTTCGGGTTTCGCGTTACGTTTGCGTTCGCGAATCTTCTGGGCGTGCTGGCTGCGGAGCCAAGCCTTGATGGCGTCGGCATCCTCTTCCTTGCCCCAATCCTGACACTCGGCGATACGCTCTCTCCAAACTTTGCTGGCCGCGTTGCGGGTGGATTCGGTGGTGATGTTGGCAAGGAGGTATCCCTTGAGCATGTCCGTGGGCGTGAGGGATAGCCCGCGGTCGTTCATGGTCTCGAAAATGGTGTAGGCGTCCTCGTCGGAGTAGGCGGTAATTTCGACGAGATGGACGTTTTCGATGAGCCAATCGGCGAAAAATGGGAGCACCGTTCCGCCGATTTCGTCGGGAAACTCGTCCGCGATGTCCTCGAAGCGTCCGAGGATGTTGGCGACGGACTCGGGCTTGTCGGCGGGGTCGAAAGGCTGACCCGTGTAGAGCGCATCCATGCAGGGGGTGCGGTCGGGCACGTCAAGGTTGAAGGAACGTCTGCCGTATCTTTGGGAAAAGATAAGTTCGGCAAGCGGCTTCTTCTCCTCGTCGTCTTCCAGGTGACGATGCAGGTAAATAAGCAGGAGCGTCAGGGACGTCAGCCGTTGCTGACCGTCGATAATGTATTTCTGGCCGTCGCGGTCGCTGATAATGATGGAGCCGAGGAAATAATGCCCGTAATTCTCGACATCGGTGCGATCATGGCCTGCCTCGTGGCTTTCGAGAAATTTGGCAGCGAGGTCTTCGACAAGCTCGGTAATCTGCTTGGTCTGCCAGCGGTATTCGCGCTGGTAGTAGTCGATGGAGTATTTCGCGCCGCCGAGGAGTTCGCGGATGGTTTTGGCCTTGCCGAGGATTTCCTTCATTTCACCGCTCCTTTCGTGATTTCGCTGAGCAGCCCTTCGGTTTCTTGCT
>CALDKL010000058.1 GCA_937898895.1 uncultured Verrucomicrobiae bacterium
TCGAGGAGCCCAAACGCCGCCACGAGGAACTCACCGAGCAACTCACCGAGAAGCTCTCCGACATCCTCCTCGGGGAGAAGGTGCCGCTCGATGTGGTCAGTGGACGAAGCGGAGAAATCCTCGTCCCGGCCAATCGCAAGATCACCAAAACGCTCTTGCGCAAGCTCGCCGACAACTATGCGGACATCGAAATCGAGCCGAGCCCGATCCGCAACAAGATCCTCGACATCGTTGCAAGCTACGAGCAGAAATTCGCCGACATCGACCTCGAGCGGGAACGTCAGTTGGATCGCATCGAGTCAGGCGACGAAGCCAATCCCGGCGTCATCAAACAGGTCAAAGTTTACGTCGCGAAGAAGCGCAAGCTTTCCGTCGGTGACAAGATGGCCGGTCGCCACGGGAACAAGGGCGTCGTCGCGACGATCGTGCCTGAGGCCGACATGCCCTTCCTTGAGGATGGAACGCCGGTCGACATCTGTTTGAACCCCCTTGGCGTGCCAAGCCGAATGAACGTCGGCCAGGTTCTCGAAACGCACCTCGGTGTTGCCGCAAAGGCCCTCGGGTTCAAAGTCGCGACTCCTGTCTTCGACGGGATTCCGGAATCGCAGATCGTCGACTACCTTAAGGAGGCGCAGAAGGTCGAGGGATACAAGTGGATCGGCCTGAACGGCAAGTCGCAACTCTACGACGGCCGCACGGGCGACCCCTTCTATCAGCCCGTCGTTGTCGGTACCATCTACATGCTCAAACTGGGTCACCTCGTGCAGGACAAGATCCACGCCCGGGCCGTCGGCCCCTACTCCCTCGTCACCCAGCAGCCGCTCGGAGGCAAGGCCCAATACGGTGGCCAGCGTTTCGGGGAGATGGAGGTGTGGGCTCTCGAGGCCTACGGTGCCGCCTACACCCTGCAGGAACTGCTCACGGTCAAGTCGGACGACGTACAGGGTCGTACCCGCATCTACGAGTCCATCGTCAAGGGTGACAACACTCTCGACGCGGGGACTCCCGAGTCATTCAACGTTCTCATCAAGGAGATGCAGAGCCTCGGTCTCGACGTTCGCGTCGGCTCCTCGGACCGCTCTCCTGAAGAAATTCTCGCCGACAGCCTCGCCATCCTCTGATTTCGCCCAAGGAACGGAATCCCAAGCAGCCACGAACTCCAGCCACTTCACGCCATGTCAGTTCCCTCCCTCAGCTCCGAATCCCACCTCGACGAAATCTTCGGCCTTGAGCGCAAGTCCGACAGCTTCGATCACGTTCGCATCACCGTCGCCAACCCGGACACGATTCGTTCGTGGAGCCGCGGCGAGGTGAAGAATCCGGAAACGATCAACTACCGCACGTTCAAACCCGAAAAGGGTGGTCTCTTCTGCGAGCGCATCTTCGGCCCGACCAAGGACTGGGAATGCGCCTGCGGGAAATACAAGCGCATCAAGCACAAAGGCACCGTTTGTGATCGCTGTGGGGTCGAGGTGACGCTTTCTCGAGTCCGTCGGGAACGAATGGGGCACATCGAACTCGCGGTGCCGGTGTCGCACATCTGGTTTTACAAGTGCATGCCCTCGCGCATTGGCCTCATGCTCGATATGAGCGCCCGCCAGCTCGAGCGAGTCATCTACTACGAAGACTACATCGTCATCGATCCGGGCAACACTCCGCTCGAGGCGGGCCAGCTCCTCACCGAACTCGAATATCGAGACGCCCTCGAAGAATACAGCTCGGGCTTCCGTGCGGGCATGGGTGCCGAAGCGGTGCGGGATCTCCTTTCTCGCATCGATCTTCCCACGGTGATCGGCGAACTGGAGGAAGCGATGGGCAAGACCCGCTCCAAGCAGGTTCGCAAGAAGCTGGCGAAGCGCCTCAAGCTCGCGCAGGGTTTTCACAATTCGAAGACTCGCCCCGAGTGGATGATCCTGGAGGTTCTGCCGGTGATTCCGCCAGACCTTCGCCCGCTCGTGCCGCTCGAGGGTGGTCGCTTTGCGACCTCCGATTTGAATGACCTCTATCGCCGGGTCATCAACCGGAACAACCGTCTCAAGAACCTTCTCCAACTCAAGACGCCGGACGTCATTATCCGCAATGAGAAACGTATGTTGCAGGAGGCCGTCGATGCCCTCTTCGACAACGGGCGCCACGGTCGTGCCGTCACCGGAGCCGGGAATCGTGCGCTGAAGTCACTCTCCGACATGCTCAAGGGCAAGGGCGGGCGCTTCCGCCAGAACCTTCTCGGCAAGCGGGTGGATTACTCGGGCCGTTCCGTCATCGTCATCGGTCCGGACCTCAAGCTGCACCAGTGTGGTCTCCCCAAGAAGATGGCGCTCGTGCTCTTCGAGCCCTTCATCATTCGCCGTCTCAAGGAACTCGGCTACGTGCATACTGTCCGCAGTGCGAAAAAGCTGATCGAGCGCAAGACCTCCGAGGTCTGGGACATTCTGGAGGAGGTGACAAAGGGTCACCCGGTGCTCCTCAACCGTGCGCCGACCCTGCACCGACTTTCGATCCAGGCTTTCGAACCGGTCCTCATTGAAGGATCTGCGATCCGGGTTCATCCGCTCGTTTGTACCGCCTACAACGCCGACTTCGACGGCGACCAGATGGCCGTTCACGTGCCTCTCTCGGTAGAGGCTCAGATGGAGGCGCGCATGCTCATGCTTGCTCCGAACAACATCTTCACTCCTTCGAGTGGCAAACCCATCACCACCCCATCGCAGGATATTACTCTCGGTGCCTACTTCCTCACCTACTGTCGCCAGATCCCCTTGCGCGATCCGGACGCCGAGCGTCATCTGCCGCTTTTTGCAGACACCTCCGAGGTCGAGTTCGCTGTCGCGAACAGGTCCATCGACATCCACACACCGATCCGTCTGCGCAACCCCGACTTCTGCAAGGCTGACCGGGTCTATGGGGATCGGGATCGGAAAATCATCGTGACGACGCCCGGACGGGTCCGTTTCAACGAGATCTGGCCGAAAGAACTCGGGTTTTTTAACGGGAACGTGGGCAAGAAGCAGCTCTCCGACATCATCTGGCGCTGCTACCAAGTGGCAGGGCAGGAGGGCACGGTCCGCTCTCTCGACGATCTGAAGTCTCTCGGATTCCGCGAGGCGACGCGCTCGGGAACCTCTGTCGGGATCTTCGACATGATCATTCCCGCCGAGAAACAAGTCGAAGTGGACAGTGCCACCGCCGAAGTACAGAAGGCCAACGACCAGTATCGGGCTGGCGTCATCACCAACAAGGAGCGGTACAACAAGATCGTCGACATCTGGACCCATGCCGGTGACGAGATCACCAAGGCGCTCTTCCGCACCATCGAACACAACGACGGCAAGAGCCTGCCCAGTCCGCTGTTCATGATGGTGGATTCCGGCGCTCGGGGCAACCGTCAGCAGATCAAGCAGCTTTCCGGGATGCGCGGCCTCATGGCGAAGCCCTCGGGCGAAATCATCGAGCGACCCATCATCTCGAATTTCCGTTCGGGCTTGTCGGTGCTCGAGTATTTCATTTCCACACACGGTGCCCGAAAGGGTCTCGCCGATACCGCGCTCAAGACGGCCGACTCCGGCTATATGACCCGCAAACTCGTCGATGTGGCGCAGGACGTCATCATCACCGAGGAGGACTGTGGCACGGCCAATGGCATTCTCGTGAAGTCCATCTATGAGGGCGATGAGGAAGTGGTCGATCTGAAGACCCGCATTTACGGTCGTGTGGCCAGCGAGAAGGTCGTCAACGGCGAGGAAGTCGTCGTGAAGCCCGGCGACATGATCAACGAGGCCATCGCTCTCCGGCTGAACGATATCGGCCATGAGCAGCTCAAGATCCGTTCCGTTCTCACGTGCGAAAGCCGCCGCGGCTGCTGTGCGAAGTGCTACGGCATGAACCTCGCCTCCAACGCCATGGCGAAGATCGGCGAAGCCGTCGGCATCATCGCCGCCCAGTCCATCGGCGAACCGGGGACGCAGCTGACGATGCGTACCTTCCACGTCGGTGGGGTTGCTTCGGGAACCTTCAAACAGCCCATCATCAAGGCAAAGGCAGCCGGGGTGATCCACTACAACAATCTCCGTACGGTCGAGACGCCCGATCACACCTTCGTCGCGTTGAACAAGAACGGCACCATCTCGATCCACGACAAGGAAGGGCGCGAGCTGGAGTCCTACAACATCGTGAGCGGCTCCGTGATCCGTTTCGGTGACAACACTCAGATCAAGAAGGGCGACACTCTCGCGACGTGGGATCCCTACTCGGTTCCGGTCATCACCGAGAAGAGCGGAAAGATCAAGTTCCGCGACATGATCCAGGGCATCACCCTCGATACCGAGATCGACAAGGAAACCAATACCAAGGGACTCGTCGTCATCGAACACAAGGAGGACCTCCACCCGCAGATCCTCATCCTCGATCCGAAGACCGGAGACGAACTTGCCGCTTACTCGATCCCGACGGGAGCCCACTTGTCCGTCAAGGAAGGGCAGAGCGTCAAGGGCGGCGACCAGCTCGCCAAGACTCCTCGCAAGGTATCCGAAACGAAGGACATCACGGGTGGTCTCCCCCGCGTTGCCGAGCTATTCGAGGCCCGCAAGCCGAA
>CALDKL010000059.1 GCA_937898895.1 uncultured Verrucomicrobiae bacterium
CCATGATTGAACGCGGAGATACCGCCGTCTTCCTTTCGCATTAGTCGATCCCTTTCCGCCCCTGACTCCTGCTCGTTTTCTTCTCGCAAATGGGAAAAAGGGGGGAATCTGTCCGCGCCGATGCTCCTGCCGATGCCCCGCTCTCTCGTCTACCTCCTCTACAATCTCCTGCTTCCACCGCTTCTCCTGCTGGGGCTTCCTTCCTTTTTCATCAAAGGACTCCGACGAGGCGGTCTGGCTCGTGGCTTCTTCCAGCGACTTGGCTTCTTTTCCCAGGAAACGCTCGCGAAGATCCACGGGAGGAATCCCCTGTGGATTCACGCCGTCAGCGTCGGAGAAGTGTTTCTCGCCCTGAAGCTGATCGAGGCCCTGCGCGCCGTCGCGCCCGACCTTTCCATCGTCCTCAGCACCACCACCACCACCGGTTACCGCGTCGCCGCCGAAAAGGAGTCGCCCACCCTCACTGTCATCCACAATCCCGTCGATCTGCCCTTGATCTCCTGGCACGTCCTGCAGACGATTCATCCCTGCGCTCTCGTCCTCATCGAGGCCGAGATTTGGCCGAACCTCGTGGGTCTGGCGAAACGATGCGGACTCCCCGTGCTCCTCGTCAATGCCCGTCTCTCGCCACGCTCCGAACGCCGCTATGGCACCTTCCGCTCTCTCGTGGAACCGATCTTTTCGCTTCTCGACGGCATCACCGTGCCCTTTGCGGAAGACGTCGCCCGCTGGAATGCCCTCGGCATCGACGCCTCGAAAATCCGGGTCACCGGCAGCGTGAAATTCGACCATGCGGGTCCTGCGGCGGCGGCGGCCACCCAGCGCGACGATCTCGCCGCCTGGCTCGCCGCCACCGGATTTTCGACCGAGCATCGTATTCTCCTCGGAGGCAGCACCCATGACGGGGAGGAACTCCTGCTCGCACAGATCACCCGCGAGCTGAAGCGCGACTTTCCCACTCTGGAACTCGTCCTCGTCCCGCGTCATGCCGAGCGGGGGAGCGAGATCGCCGCCCGGCTCCGCGAAGATGGTTTTGATCCCATTCTCCGAATCGGATCTGACCCTCTCGAATCCCCGACTGAAGACGGTTCGCTCCGCATCTGGATAGCCAACACCACCGGCGAACTGCGAAGCTGGTATGCGCTCGGCGAACTCGTCGTGATCGGAAAGAGCTTCCATGGCATCGGCGGACAGAATCCGGTCGAACCCATCCTCGCCGGACGCCCCGTCGTCGTCGGTCCTCACATGGAAAACTTTTCCGAGGTCGTCTCCGAACTGCGCGAGATCGGCGGACTGCGCCAGGTGAACGGGGCGGATGCCCTGCCCGGCGCCCTTCGCGAACTGCTCCTCCATCCGGAAACGGGTCAGGAGATGGCTTCGCGCGGTGCCCTCGCCATGGCCCGACACGCCGGTTCGGCCTCGCGCAATGCGGAGTGGGTCGCGCAATGGATTTCCCAAGAGAGGGGCGGGGTGTGACCCGCATCGCTCATTCTCCGCTCTGCGAAGCGAGCCATTCCCTCCAGATTTCTCCCGCTTCCCTAGTATCCCCTGGCACACGGTCGAGCAGAGACAAATCCTGCGCGGGGACAATCGCCCGGATGAGATCGTCGGTTTCCGAATCGGCCTTTCCTCCCGGCCCTTCGAATACGGACGGATGCACGACCACGACATCCCATTCACGCTTGCCGCGGCTGAGGCTGTTCGCGGCGATCCACGCCTGTGTGCGGATCAATTCCTCGCGATCCTTCGCCGTGGCGGAGCGAGGCACCGCAAGAATGACGAGATTCGGGGCCATCGGCCGGACCCGGTTCGCCGCATCTTTCATCAGGGCAGGTCGACTCAGGCCCGCAACGGGCCAGGACACCACCGAGATCGGAGCATTGGGAAAGCGGACCCGCCAACCCTCCGCGACGAGGGTGTCAAAGGGCGGCATTGCCAACACCTTGACGCCTTCCCCCTTCCGAAGCCTGGCAAGGGTGAAGGCGAGCGCCCCGGAAACCGCTTCCCCATCCGCGAGCGAGACGGGTTCGCCCTCGATCACCTGCAGGAGAGCCTCGGCGAGGCGACGGTGCCCCCGCAGGTTCGGATGGATCTCGTCGCTCATCGAAAGACGCCAGGTCGCGGGATCGCTCTGGCGCAGTTTGCCGAGATCGGCATGGGGATCGGCCAGAGGCACCTCCAACCCCGCCGCAACCTGGCGGGCGATCTCGGCGATTTCGGCGACCCTGGCCACAGGACGTGCCGCAGTCTCGGAAACTTCGTTCGGAGTGCAGAGGATCACCTCGGCACCCGCAGCCCGGCATTTTTGAACGATTTCGACGAGATTCTTGCGATAGAGTTCCGGAGTCCCTTTGGCGACGTCGTTGAGACCAAACATCACGGTAACCAGATGCGGTTTGTGGGCAAGGACGTCCTGTTGCAGGCGGGCGAGCCCGTTGGTCGTGGTGTGACCACTGATCCCGGCATTCAAAACGGCCAGATCGGTATGGGGATGGCGGGCCTTGAGGCTGGCTGCGAGAATCTCCGGGTAGGAACTCCGCCCGCCGGAGTGATAATAGACCCCGGTGACACTGTCACCGAAGCAGACGATGCGGACCGCTTGCTCCCCGGAGGCGAGAACCTGCCGGATGCGCCGGAGCGCCGGAGTGTCGGCAGCGGTGGCAATCGCTCCCGAGAGGGAGAAAACGGCGAACAAGAACCATCGGAAAAGAGTCATCGGTCAGGCCCGTCACGATAGCGGGACCACCCCGTTCGGCGCAAGGTCGCCGCATCGTCCGCCGGGTCCGCGTACACGGCGGGCCTGACACAACATTTTTCTGTCCGAAACGCGGATTTCACGACCTTGTTCCGAAAACACCCATGCATCTTCTCCGCCACCTTGCCAGCGTCCTCCTCATGTTCCCCTTCCTCGTGGCCGCCGCCGAACCGCGACGGGCCGATGTCGTGGTCTACGGCTCCACCCCAGGCGGCTTTTGTGCCGCAATCGCCGCCGCTCGCGAGGGGGCATCCGTCCTTCTCCTCGAACCGACAGGCCACCTCGGCGGGGTAAATACTGGCGGACTCTCTTTCAGCGACTCGAATCAGACCGTGCGAAGCACCGTGATGGGGCTGTTCGACGAGTGGCATCGTCGCATCGAACAGGACTATCGGGAACGGGGCATCCCTCTCCCTTACGAAGTCTCGGTGAAAGACAATGCCCACTGGACCTACGAACCCCACGTGGCGATGCGAGTGACTCGCGCGATGCTCGACGAAGCGAATGTTCTCGTCCTGACAAAACAACCAATCCTCCGCGTTCATCGGGAGGGAGCCCGCATCTCGCGGACCGAGACTCCGGGCGGAGCGGTTTC
>CALDKL010000060.1 GCA_937898895.1 uncultured Verrucomicrobiae bacterium
TCGACGAAGGGAGCGGCTCCCGCTGTGCACAGGCCCCTTCCCTTTCTCGTTCCATTCGATCGGAGCACCTGCGACCTGGGGACTGCTGCCCTCGGGGAAGCGGTCTTCAAACCAGATCACTTCGGTCTTCTTCACCGGAGGTGCCGGATCCAGGGTCGCCGGATCGATATAGTTCAGGGCAGCCACCGCAGCGGCAATCCGCTGATCCACTTCCCGGATCTGGCCTTCGAGTTCCGCGAGCCGCTTCTCCTCTGCCTCGCTCGTCAGTTTGAGAATTGGCGGAGTATCGATCCGATTCCCGTCCATGGCCGGATCCGCCGCGCTGTGGAAGAAGGCATACATCGAATAATAATCCTTCGCCGAGATCGGATCGAATTTGTGATCGTGGCAGACCGCACAACCCGCCGTCAGGCCCATCCAAACCTCCACGGCCGTAGTCGTGCGATCCACGGCATATCGGTAGATCCATTCCTCGTCGATGCTGCCGCCTTCACTCGTGGTGACGTTGCATCGGTTGAAGCCGGAAGCCACCCGTTGGTCCCGGCTCGGCTTTGGCAGCAAATCCCCGGCAAGCTGCCATCGGGTGAATTCGTCGAAGGGCAGGTTCTCGTTGAAGGCTTGCACCACCCAATCGCGATACGGCCACAGGGAGCGTTCGTTGTCGAGATGGAGTCCGTGGGTGTCGGCATAGCGGGCGAGATCGAGCCAGTACCGAGCCATGTGCTCTCCGTAAGTGGCACGGGAAAGCAGTCCCTCGACGAGCCTTTCGTAGGCATCCGGCGATAGGTCGGAAAGAAAGGTCGCGACCTCTTCCGAAGTCGGCGGGAGACCCGTGAGATCCAGCGTGACCCGTCGAATCAGCGTTTCTTTGGATGCTTCCGGAGCAGGAGAAAGGCCCTCTTTTTTCAACCGATCCGATAAAAACGAATCCACCGGAGACTCCGTCGATCTACCGGGGATTGGGGGCTTCTCCGGTGCGACGAAAGACCAGTGCTGCTGGTATTCCGCCCCTTGCTCAATCCACTGGCGGATCGTTTCCTTCGCGGCGTCCGAGAGCGGCTTGTGGTGGTCGGGCGGGGGCATCACCTCGTCTTTGTCCTCCGAGAGGAGGCGGATCCACAACTCGCTCTCTTCGGGCTTCCCCGGCACAATGGCCGCGTAGCCGCCCAGGTCCGCTCTCGCACCATCCGGCGTATCGAGGCGCAGGTCTGCCTTGCGCTTTTTTGCGTCAAACCCGTGACAGGCGAAACAGGCGTCGGAGAGGATCGGACGAATGTCGCGGTTGAAGGATCGTTTGTCCGAGGCACCAACCGTCAATGCGAGGAAACTCGGAGTCAGCAGCAGCACGTTTCGGAAAAGGACGGTCATGGTTCGGACGTGACCGGGTGGGAGGCCAGACCCGACCCTCTCGACACAAGGGTAAGCGCCTGTCGCGGCCTCTCAAGGGCGGGTTTGCGGGAAAATGAATGCCCTGTTCTTGCGCACACCGGAACGAAAGACATCCCGGGGAAGTGGACTCGCCTCTCCGCCTCACGCCACCGGGCACGGATGGATCGCCTTGAAGAAGTCGTTGCCCTTGTTGTCGACGAGAATGAAGGCGGGGAACTTCTCCACCTCGATCTTCCAGACCGCCTCCATGCCGAGTTCGGGAAAATCGAGCACCTCGACCTTCCGGATGTGATTCTGAGCGAGAATCGCGGCCGGTCCCCCGATTGAACCCAGATAAAAACCACCGTGCTTCTTGCAGGCATCGGTGACTTGCTGGCTGCGGTTGCCCTTGGCAATCATGACCATCGAGGCTCCCCGCGACTGGAACAAATCGACATAGGGATCCATCCGCCCCGCTGTCGTCGGCCCAAAGGAGCCGCTCGGCATGCCTTCGGGTGTTTTGGCAGGACCCGCGTAATAAACCGGGTATTCCCGGAAATAGGCGGGCAGTTCCTCGCCCCGCTCGACCATTTCGCGGAGCTTCGCGTGGGCGATGTCGCGGGCGACGATGATCGTACCGGTCAGCTCGAGCGCGGTGGTGACGGGATATTTCGAGAGCGTCTTCAGCGTCTCGGTCATCCCCAGATTGAGATCGACAGGCACGCCGTGGAACTGGTGATCGCGCCACCGCTCCGGGATGTACTGCCCGGGATTCGGCTCGAGTTGCTCGAGAAAGACGCCCTCGCGCGTGATTTTTGCCCGAGCCTGGCGATCCGCCGAGCAACTGACCCCAAGCCCGACCGGACAACTCGCTCCGTGGCGAGGCAGACGGATGACCCGCACGTCGAGGGCAAAGAATTTCCCCCCGAACTGCGCTCCGATCCCGATGGCGCGCGCTTTTTCGAGGAGGATCTTCTCCATCGCGAGATCGCGGAAGGCCTGCGCCCTCGCGCTGCCCTCGGTGGGGAGGGCATCGAGGTAGCGTGTCGATGCCAGTTTCACCGTCTTCAGCGTGGCCTCGGCACTGGTGCCGCCGATGACAAAGGCGAGGTGATAGGGAGGACAGGCCGAGGTGCCGATGGAACGCATTTTCTCGATCGCCCAGGGAATGAAACGATCCTCCGAGAGCAGTGCTTTGGTCTCCTGAAACAGGAAGGTCTTGTTCGCCGACCCCCCGCCTTTGGTGATGAAGAGAAACTCGTATTCCGCCCCGTCGGTTGCATAGAGTTCGATCTGGGCGGGCAGGTTGTCGCGAGTGTTTTTCTCGTCGAACAGGGTCAGGGGCGCGAGTTGAGAGTATCGGAGATTCTCTTCCTGGAAGGTCTTCCATACGCCTGCGGCGAGAGACTCCTCATCGTGGCCTCCGGTCCAGACCTGCTGCCCCTTTTTTCCGATGACGATGGCCGTCCCCGTATCCTGACACATCGGCAAAATGCCACGCGCCGCAATCTCGGCGTTGCGCAGCAGGGTCAGGGCGACGAGCCGGTCATTGTCCGTCGCCTCGGCGTCGTCGAGAATGGCGGCGACCTGCTTCAGGTGCGAGGGGCGGAGCATGAAGGAGATGTCCCTGATCGCCTCGTTGGCCAGCCGCGTGAGCGCCTCGGGTGCGACCCGG
>CALDKL010000061.1 GCA_937898895.1 uncultured Verrucomicrobiae bacterium
AGGTCGGCGAGTTCCTTCTTCTCCGTTTCAGTGAAGGTGGCGAGGGCGTCGTTGCGGATGAATTCGATGAATTTCTCGAAGCTCGCCCCGCCCCGGTAGTTCGCCGCCTTGAGGAACCACTCGAGGTAGGCGGTTCGCAGTTCCTTCGTCCAGCCCGTCTTCACAAAACGCAGACTGCGTGCGTATTCGAGCTGTTCCTCCTGGGAAACCGCCTCGCCGAGCAAGGCGATGCCTTTCGCCGCGACGGTGGGGGACTGGAGGTAGGCGAGCGTCTCGCAGAGAAGCCAGTTCAGAGGAAAGGACTTCGCGGGAAAGGCGGGATCGAGGTCGGCGATGAGTTGTTTTGTCAGGGGGCCACCCGCGCCATCGAAACGGTTCAGCGTGATCTCGATAGTACGCACGAAAGTGAGCTGCGAGTCCGGCGCAAGCGAAGCGAAGTCGATCACGAGAAGCGCCCCCAGGATCTCGTCGCGCAGGGCGGTGTCCACCGGCGGAGTCGGTGGGACTCCTTCGGGGATAGGGAGCATCTTGATTTCCGGCTCCCCGGCAGGCACACCCAGAGGCTTCGCGGGAATGCGGTGATAGGGATCGATGCCGCCGACACGGGCCAGGGCGAGGAGGGCCTCGACCTGCTTCGCCGGATCGCCTTCGGAAAGGGCTTTCTCCTTCCAGGTCCGGATCGGTTGGTGTTCGATGGCGGTGCGTGCGGCCCAACGGATGTGCCGATCCGGATTGGCCAGATGCGGCCAGGCGACCTCGATTGCCTTCGCGTCGGCCTTGCCGTGGAACGCTTCGAGCCGATGGCGCAACATCGCCGCGTCGTTGATTGTTTTGTCAGGATCGACCGGGGCGGTGTCCTGTTCCCCTTGGTAGGTGACCCGGTAGAGACCCGACTGGACGCGACGCCCCCCGATCGCGAAATACATCGCGCCGTCCCCCGGATGAATGAAGGCATCGGTCACGGGCAGAGGAGCCCCGGAAAGGAAATCCTCCTTCGTCCCGGAGTAGCTCGCTCCCTTTGCCTCGAGATGGACAGCGTAGATCTTGCCCCAGCTCCAATCGAGAATGTAGAGGGCGTTCTGATACCGGGCCGGGAACCTCGCCCCGTATCCGAAGGTAGTGCCGGTGGGTGATCCGGGGCCGATGTTGACCGCTGCGGGTAGATTGTCAGGGTAGAATTCGGGATATTTTCCCGCGCCGTTTCGCCAGCCGAATTCAGCGCCGCTGACGGCGTGGTTCACGCGTGTGGGGCGGTACCAGGACGTGTTGAAATCATACTCCATGTCCGCGTCGTAGGTGAAGAGTTCGCCTGCTCCGTTGACCGAGGCATCGTAGATATTGCGGAAGCCCGAGGCAAAGCGGGAGAAGGTCTTTCCGTCACGCGAGACGCGGTAGATGATCCCGCCGGGGGCGAGAACGTGGCGGTTGTGACCACGCCCGTCGGGCATGCGCGGGAGCAGGTGATCCTCGCCCCAGACCGCCGGAACCGGGGAAGCCGGATCGGCCTCGGTCGGGATCGTATTGTTGCCGCAGACGAGGAAGAAGTCCTCACTGCCAGGCACGGGCACGACGGCATGGACACCGTGATCGCCTTTCGAGTCCATCGCACGGAGAGTTTCCACCTTGTCGAGCTGATCGTCGCCATTGCTGTCGATGAGCCGATAGAAACCGCTCGCCATCTTTTGCTCGTAGTCGTTCACCCCGACATACAGGGCTCCATCGGCGAAGTGCATCCCGTTGACGGCCCGGATCTCGGCAGGCACCTTCTCGATTGCCTTCGGATCGAGTGCTTTTCCGGGGGCAGGAGCGGGAAACCGATAGAGCCCGCCATACTGATCGCTCGCATAGATACGCCCTTTGTCATCGTGGCATAGCGCGATCCAGGAACCCTGGGCCACACCGGGAACGGAGTAGAGCAACTCGACCTGAAATCCCTCAGGAGCCTTGATGCGCGAGACGGGTGTGGCGATGTTTTCACCGATGGCGGGTCCGACCTCTCCTTGTCGCGGCGGGTTGGGTGCCTTGGCGTTCCCCTTGCCCTTGACGTTACCCGGGTCGTTGCCTTTGCCTTTGCCACCGACGGCCTTTGCTCCTGCCTTCGCTCCTCCTTTCGCCTGCCCCGTGCCTTTCGGTGCCGGAGGCACGATCTCCTGCGCATCGTTCGGCAGATCTGCTTTGGAAAAGGGTGTGACTCCTCCTTCGGGCAACACCCGGAGCCGCACGTCCTTGATCTGCACGGTCATGGCCGGGCCTCGGTGGACCTGGAAGGCGAGCAAGCCTTCGAGGGCGCGTCCCGCCTCATCGAAATCGTGGAGTTCGGCGGCAAGTTTCCCATTGATCTGGTGGACGATGTGATTGCCCCTCGCGAGGATGGTGTATTCATTCCACGAGCCGATATTCACGGCGACAGGTTCGCGGTCGGCCGTGAGCCATTTTTTTGCCTTCGGATCGACGACGACCGTCTGGCCATTCTGCGCCACGATGCCCCGCCCGCGTTCGTGGTAGACCATCGCATTGTTTGGAGCGGCCGGGTGGACGTCGCATTGGTAACCACCGATGGACCATTTGCCATTTTCGGGGAGTTCCCTGGAGCGGTACTGGATGCCACTGTTGTTTTCACCGGTGACTTTGAGTTTCACACGAAGCTCGAAATTTTTCAGCACTCCGCCGCGCCAGATGAGGAACTGATTGTAGCCGAGAGCCTCCGGCCCCTTCGTCTTGCCGGTGATAGCTCCGTCCTCGACCGACCAGAGTTCGGGATTGCCGTCCCATCCGCTGAGGTCTTTGCCGTTGAACAATTCGGTGAAGCCTTCCTCTGCGGTGGCGGGCCAAACGGCGAGGAGGATCGCAATGAAGAACGAAAACGAGCCAAGGGGGATTCTCATGAAAACAAGATGGCGGTTTTTGACCTCCGGTGCACGCCCAAAGTCGCGTGAGGCGCGGCAAGGTTTGTGTCGGAATCGGGGGACTCAACATACCAATGTCCGGAGCTGAGTCCGCGCGTCACGCGGTCACCAATCCAAACACTGCCTCCGCCAATCGTGCCCCATTGACCTGCAGCTCGATGCGATGGTTTCCGGGGTAGTGTTTGCGGGTCGCGAAGTCGCGGATCGTCTGGTGTTTTTCCAGGGTCACGGTGGCACCGGCCCCCAGTTCCAGTTCCTTCCACTTGAAGACCTTCTCCGAGGCCACTCCCGATCGTTTCGGGTAGTGGATCACGTAGTCGATGAGGAGTCGCTGCGCCTTTCGTGAAGTCGAGGTAAGGTCGAGGGAAAACCGGACGGCCTCGCCCAAGCGGATGCGTTTCGGAGAGACGCCGAATGAATCGATCCGGACCTTCGCCGGCTCGCCCGCACCCAACAGGGTCAGGGCTCCGACATGACCCTCTTTGACGAGAGTGCGCAGGGCTCGTTTTGCGATCCAGGCAGTGTGGGGGTGGGTGCGATCCCACGATTGGAGAATCGAAAGGGTTTGGTCAGGATGGTCTTTGGCGATGTCGTTGAGGTGATTGGCGACGGACTTGCGCACGTAGAGACTCGGATCGACCCGGAGATTTTCGAGGATGGGCAAGGTCGGCGAGGGATCGGCGACGAGGTCGGTGAGGCGGAAAGACCAGGGCAAGCGCGGGCGGCAGCCTTCGCTTGCGAGGCGACGGACATGTTCATTTGCATCGAGCGACCAGCCGAGCATGACTTCGAGGGTGCGGTGCAGGTCGCGTTTCAGGAACTCCCGGATGGCAAACTCGGCGGTTCCGAAGGGCGTGAACTCCTTCAGCGCGTCCATGGAAGCCTCAAAATCATGCTGCCCGTGGAGTCCGACAAAGTCGGACAGAAAAACGGCAACAAAACCGTGGTCAATCTGCGGGGCGAGGCGGCGCAGAACATCGAGCGAATCGCGGTAGCCGAGCGGGAGGGCGGCCCGGGTCGCCACGGTAGTGCGTCGGAGCCGTTGCATGAGGGACCGCTCCCCGAGACCGTCGAGAGCCAACCCGAGGAATCGTTTTTCGTCGAAGCGGGGATGAAGCACCGCGAGAGCACCTGCGAGGAAACGGTAGCGGGCTTCGTCGAGCCAATCCTTGAGACTTGGTGCCGGGGCGGTGTGAAGGGGCATGGGCAGAGTGAGGCGGGTTCGCAGACCCAGGTCAAGCAAATCCGCGAACCCGCGCGGACCCGGAAAATCCGCTTGTGATTCCCCCCCGATCCCGTAGATTCCCGCCCCCCGACCGCCGCAGGTGCTCCAAGGGCGGGCGGGTCTATGAATCGGAGCAATGTCGGCAGGCTTCACCCAACCGAACCACCAACCCAAACCAACTATCCCATGTCAGCCACCCTTACGAAAGAAGCTCAGGACCTCATGGCCCTGATCGACCAGAAATTCCACACCCATCGCGAGAACTCCATCGTGCGGGGCACCATCATCGAGATCCGTCCCCAGGTCGTGGTGGTTGACATCGGCGCTAAGTCCGAGGGGATCATCCCGCTCTCCGAGTTTGAGGACGAGGAATTCGCCGTCGGCGACGAGATCGAGGTGCTCCTCGAAAAGCTCGAAAATGACGAGGGCATGGTCGTGCTTTCCAAGGAGAAGGCCGCTCACAAACAAAACTGGGACAAGATCGTCAAGGTTTTCGAAGACGGAGGCCTCGTCAAAGGCAAGGTCAAGTCGGTCGTCAAGGGCGGCCTCATGGTCAACGTCGGAGTGGAGGCCTTCCTCCCCGGCTCCCAGATCGACATTATCCCACCGAAAGACCTCAACGAATACGTGGGCAATGTCTACGAATTCAAGATCGTCAAGGTCAACGATATCCGGAAGAACATCGTCCTCAGCCGCCGCGAAGTCATCGAGGCCGAGCGCGCCGAGCAGCGGGCCGAGTTCCTCGACTCCGTCAAGAAGGACGACAAGGTCGAAGGTGTCGTCAAGAATATCACCGACTTCGGTGCCTTCATCGACCTCCAGGGCATGGACGGCCTTCTCCACATCACTGACATGAGCTGGGGTCGCATCAACCACCCCAGCGAAATGCTCGCGATCGGGCAGAAGCTCGATGTGGTGATTCTCGATGTCGACAAGGAGAAAGAGCGTGTCTCTCTCGGCCTCAAGCAACTCCAGGACAACCCCTGGGAGGCGATCGAGGCGAAATTCCCCATCGGCATGGAAGTGGCCGGAAAGGTCACGAAGCTGGTGCCCTACGGTGCCTTCGTCGAACTCGAACGGGGTGTCGAAGGCCTCATCCACGTCTCCGAACTTTCCTGGACCAAGCGCATCACCCGTCCCAACGACGTGTTGTCTCTCGATCAGGAGGTCAAAGCCGTCGTCCTCGCCATCAGCAAGGACGAGCAGAAGATCTCCCTCGGGGTGCGCCAACTCGAAACCAACCCCTGGGATCTCGTCGAAGGACGGTATCCGATCGGTTCCACGATCAAGGGAGAGATCCGCAATCTCACCCCCTATGGTGCCTTCGTGGAACTCGAGGATGGCATTGACGGCATGATCCACGTTTCCGATCTCAGCTGGACCCGCAAGATCAACCACCCGAGCGAGGTGGTGAAGAAGGGCGAGGTGGTCGAGGCTTGCGTGCTCGAGATCGACAAGACCAACCAGCGCATCAGCCTGGGCGTCAAGCAGCTCGAAAGCGATCCATGGAGCATCATCGACAGCCGCTTCAAGGTCGGCGACCTCGTCAAGGGCACCGTTGCGAAGATCGCCAGCTTTGGTGCCTTCATTCAGCTCGAGGACGACATCGACGGTCTCGTCCACATTTCGCAACTCAGCGAAGACCATGTCGCCAAAGTGAAGGATGTCATCAAGGTCGGTGACGAGGTCGAAGCGCGCGTCATCAAGGTCGACAAGGTCGAGCGCCGCATCGGACTTTCGATCAAGGCTGCCGAATACTCCGAAGAGCAACTCAAGAAGGAGACGGCAGCGTTCGATGCGCTGCGTCCCAGCTCGGATCTCGTCGGTCTGGAGCAAGCCTTCAACCTCGCCACTGAAGAGTGGCGTCCGAGCGACTCAAAGTAAGATTGAGTCCGTCGGACCGTATCCATCCGTCAGGTCCGCAGAGAAGTTCGTGAGAATTTCTCTGCGGAGCCGTCTGGCGATTCCGTCCGCTGCGCTGCCCCCCTGCTGACTCAAGGGAGGGCCGCAACTTGAGACCGTTCGCTTTCGCGTTCTGCGCCTTTCGAAATCGTCCCGTTTTCGACTCGATTTCCCTGCATTTCGCTCCTACAGTCCTGGGATTTCCCATGAAACCCGCCCTCCTACTTTCCCACCTCGGCTCCCTCGTGATCGGTGCCGCCACCGTCTATTTTGTCGCCCCCTCGCTCCAGTCCTCCAAAAACAGTGGAAGCAAAGATCCGGGTGGGGCAGCCACGACCTTCACCGGGAGCACGAGCGCAACGTCCGGCGATTCGGGAGACTTGGGCAGCAGTCTCAGTTCGGTCCGCCTCGAGCAGACCGGCTACCAAAGGGGCAGCGAGGATCCTCTGGCTGCCATTGCTGCGGCAAAGTCCATTCCCGGACGCGACAATCGCTACCTGTACACCGAATCAGTCTTCACCGCGTGGGGAGAGAAGAACGGCCTCGAAGCGGCGGAGTGGGTTCTCGCCAATCTCAAGGGCACCGAGAAATCCGATGCCCTCTACAACATCGCTGATGGATGGGCCGAGACCGATCCCGCTGCTGCCGCCCTCTGGTTCAATGAACACACCAGCGGCGTGAATCGCGAGGATTCCATTTACGAAATCCTCGAATCCTGGGGCCGCAAGGAACCGGGGGCCGCCCTCGCCTGGGCCGAGAGTCTCGACGATTACACCCGCTCCAGTGTGATGGATTCCCTCGCCGAAGGATGGGCCGCAAAGGACCCGAAGGGCGCGGCGAAGGCATCTGAAAAACTGCTCGAATACGATTTCGGCGACGAATTCGTGATGAACGTGGCAGGCCAGTGGGCCAGCAGCAACCCCACGGAAGCAGCTGCCTGGGCAAGCACGATCACCCACAACGATGCGCGATCCGTCGCCCACCTCGAGATCGGGACCGAGTGGGCCATGGACGACCCGGCCAAGGCGATCGATTGGATCAATTCCCTCTCCAAGGACGAGGACAAGCTCTACGCTTCCCTGGGAGTCGCTCTCGGGTGGTCCGAACACGATCCCGGTGCCGCACTC
>CALDKL010000062.1 GCA_937898895.1 uncultured Verrucomicrobiae bacterium
GCATCGATCGAGTCAGCCGCCTTGCGGTAGGCCTCGGACGAGGCAGCGGAAGCGGGGCCGGGTGCGGGAGTTTCCTCCGCGAACCCGGAGAGCGTTCCGAGGAGAAAACAAAAGACAGGGAGGTGGCGGATCATTTCTCGGATGAGGAGGAGGAAAGGGGGACAAAAGGCAGCGTGACAAAGGCCGCAGTGGCCTCGCCGGTCTGGATGGCGATGGCATCCCGGACCGCGTGAGCGATAGAGGCATCTTCGGTCCAGATCCAGCCGTTCGCCGAGGGTTGGCCGTAGCCACCATGGGAGCCCGCCGCATCCACATACCAGGCCTGCGAGAGGCCGAGATAGAGGATGCGCACCTCCACCTGCCGACCATCCAATTCGCGAACTTCGGTCGTCACGGTAAAGCTGTCGTCGAATTCCCTGGCCGCCTGCAGGACAAGGAGGGTGTCGCGGACACGGTCCTGGAGCGGACGATCCGTCGCATTTTCCTCCATGCGGAGCATGGCGTCTTCGACTTTGTCGCGCAGTGGCGTTGGAAGACGGGGAGCGAGGGCCTTCACCTGCGCTTCCAGTTTCCCAAAGGCAGCGTCGAAATCACTGCGCCATTTTCGCAGGGCCTCCCGCTCGTCTGCTGACGTGGCCTTCTGCTTCGCCAGTTCGTCGACGCGGGCTCCGGCGGCCTGGATGAATTCGTCGAGCTGGGCCGACTCTTTTTTCCGGATGGCGTTGAGGTCGGCCAGGGTGGCTTTTTCCTGCTTCCAGGCAGCGGCCTCTTCCCCGATGAGTCGGCGGGCGCGGATCCATTCCTCGGTCTTCTTTTGGAGCAACGCGGCAGAAGGCAGCGGGGGCACGGCCTCTTGCGCCGAGAGGGGAGCAAGCGAGAGGAGGAATCCGATGAGGAGAAAGTTGCGTGGCACGGCCATGAGAGAGGAATAGATCGTCGTGAGGAAATCGGGAGTCAATCCCCACAGGCCTGCCGCCGACCAATGTCCCGGTCGGGCGGAGGCACTGCGAGGATTGGGTGCGGAAACACCAAGGGGAAACTCCTCCATCTAATGATACATGGTCCCATTATCAACCAAAATTTGTAAGAATTTCGAAGGATAAGGTAGGATCGGATTCAAGGAGGGCTTGGGTGGAGCAGTGGGGACAGGGAGGCTGGGGCACTTCGGAAAAGGCTCGACCGACCTCACTTGCCTGAACGAATCCTCTTCGACTGGGATTCCGAAACGCGCATCGGGTGTTTGACGCGCTTGTTTGGTTGGAGTATTTTCGCAAAACGATCAGGAGAACAAATCATGAAAACGGTTTTGAGGGTGGCGGTGATGGCAGTGATGGCGGGGGGGGTGTGCAATGAGGTGATTGCCGACGACATGACGGCAAGAGTCTACTTCGATGGTTCGCTCATCAATCGGCCCACCAAACAGTCCATTCGTGGAACCTTCCGGGGAAATGGAGAGTTCGGGGTATTGAATCTGGACGCTCAATTGTCCGGCACTCTCCTCAGTCAGGTGGGAACCCGCCTTCCCGAGAACACCCTCCTCGGCAAGTATCCGGTCGAAGTCGATTTGCGTGTTGGCAAGTCCGGCATCAGTGCCTCCGATTCTTTTGGGACGAACGTCGAGGTCTTCCGGCGTCGGATCAAGATCAGCAAGGTTGGCTCGATCACCCTGGTGCGGCCGATCAACCCGACCAAGTCGGGGAGGCAGCGTTTTCGCGGCAAGGGTACGCTCAGCTACAATTTCTGAGCGAATTCTCCTTCCGTCGGGGAAGGGAAATGGAGCATAGCGGATTCGAACCGCTGACCCCTTGCATGCCATGCAAGTGCTCTACCAACTGAGCTAATGCCCCGGAAACCTTCGTTCCGGAGGGAACGGGGCGGGACTTTGCTACAGATTCACCGGATAGGCAAACGGAAATTCGAAGGGATTTTGCGGTCGTGTGGCTGAATTCACGCACGAAAGAGCACACCGAGTTTTTTCCCCAGGACGAGTCCCGCTCCCACGATGGTGACAGCGAGGAACATCATTGCCCAAACCCCGAGGGCAGAGGCGAGATTGGGACCGGTGCCCAGAGAGGTGACGAGTGCGTAGATGGCTTTCGTGATGGGGTAATGCTGTTGTTGTTCGGCCAGGATGAGCGAGTCCGAGACCTCGAGCATGGCAAAGGAGAAAGCGAGCAGGCCTCCGGCAATGAGGTTTGCCGAGATGAGGGGCAGGGTGATCCGGCGCAGCGACTTCAGCGGAGGGCAACCGAGATTCTGCGCGGCTTCCTCGAGACTGACGCTGGTTTGCTGAAAGCCCGCCGCAGCGGAGCGAACGACATAGGGCAGCCGACGCACCGCGTAGGCGATGACGAGAATCCAAAGCGGGTCCCCGTTCCAAACGAGCCAATCGAAGAGGCGTCCCTCGCGGGTCATGGCGAGGTATCCGAAGGCCAGGACCAGGCCGGGAACAGCGAGCGGGAGCATCGCCATCGCGTCGAGCAGCTCGCGACCGGGCAGTTTGGTTCGCACCACGACATAGGCCACCCCGATTCCCAGGACGAGATCCAGAGAGGTCGCCAGGGCCGCGTATTTCAGAGAGTTTCCGATCGAAGAAAGGGTCAGCGGATGCCCAAGGGCATCGGCGAAATGTTGCAAGGTCAGGGACTCGGGCAGGATCGTGCCATACCAATCACCGGAGAGGGAGAGGAGAATGACTCCGAGATGCGGCAGCACGGCGAGGGAGGTGATCCCGGCGAAGAGTGCGACGGCACACGCGGCGACGGCGGGCGAGGCGGGGCGAAGGTGGCGTCCCATCGAGGCGCGTCCACTCCCGGCGAAACTGTCCCGTCCGAAGAGCCACTTGCTGATCAGAAAGAGGAGAGAGGTCGCCATCAGCATGACGACGACGAGCACGTAGGGAAAGGGATTGCCGCTGAGATCCTTGATTCCCTCGAAGATCTGCACCGAGGTAACCCGTTCGAAATCGAACACCAGGGGCACGCCCAGTTCGGTGAAGGCCCAGATGAAAATGATCGTGCCGCCCGCGAACAGCCCTGGCATGATCAGCGGAAGGGTCACCCTGACAAAACGGCGAAACCCGTGGCACCCGAGATTCTCCGCCGCCTCCTCGAGAGCAGGATCGAGGTTCGCCAGTGCTGCGGAAAGGTTGAGGTAGGCAATCGGATAGAGGTGGAGGGCGTTCATCAGGACAATCCCGACCAGGCGACCTTCGCCGAGCCAATCAAAAGGGGCCGCAGTCTTCATCAGTCCGAGCTGGATGAGGAGGGCATTCAGAGCACCCGATTGCCCGAGGAATTGCCGGATTCCAAGGGCTCCGACAAAGGGAGGCAGGATCAGGGGAACGAGAACGAGGGCGTTGAACAGTTCCCGACCGGGAAACTTCCAGGTATGATTGACGAGAGCGAGGGGGATTGAAATGAGGATCGCGAGCAGGGTGGTGAATAGCCCCATTCGGAATGCGTTGGCGAGACCTTCCAGATAGATGGGGTTGCGGAACAGCTCCGCGAGATAATCAAAGGTGATCCCGCCGGATGGATCGAGGAACGCTTCGCGGACCGTGTGCCAGATCGGATAGATGAAGAAGCAGGCGAAAAACACCGTGGTCAGAACGTAGATGGCGATGGCGAGCTGGCGTGACATCGGGTGGGAGGTTCCCGTGGGGAGAAGAACGGATTTGGACGAAAATTGCAAGGAGGGAATGGGCGGCCTCTGGCGCGAATTCGCCGTTTCCGGGTTTGACGACAACTTCCCGAATCCTCTACGATCCCGGCATGAAGCAATCTCTTTGTTTTTTGATTGGTTCCGTACTCCTCCTGCTACCGGGGGTTGGGCAATCCGAACTTCGCGAATGGACGCGGGTATCGGATGGGCGGAAGGTCGCGGCGGAGTTCGTGGCAATGAAGGACGCCAATACCGTCACGATCAAGATGCAGAACGGTCAAACCTTCGATGTGCCCCTCGCGAGCCTCTCGACAGAAGACGGAGCCTACGCAAAGGAAATGGCTTCGAAGAAGCCGGGAGGGACGAGTGCTTCCACCGGAGCCAAACCAGCCGTCCCGGAAGGCGAAACGACGGTGACGCTGTCCAAAGTGCACCTGTGCTGTGGCGATTGTGTCGATGCAGTGGCCAAAATCGGGCTCAGCAGTGAGAATCCCATCCCCGCCGGAGTGACCATCACGGGAGATCGTTCGGCAAAATCGATCATCGTAAAAGCGGCGTCCGGCAAAGACGCCCAGGCCGCTCTCCGCGCGGTCGTCCTGGCCGGATTCTACGGTATCTCCGACAATCCGTCCGTGCTCATCGCGGATTTGAAGCAGGATGATTTCAAGGCGGATACGATGGTCATCCGGGATCCCCACCTTTGTTGCGGCGGCTGTGTGCGGGCCTTTGCCAAGGCGGTGAAATCCGTCGAGGGAGTGGAGGAATGCGAGGCGAAGGAGGGAGCCAAGAGTGTGAAAGTGAACGGAAAGGAATTCAAACCGATGGAAGTGATGAAGGCGCTGCGCGAGGCGGGCTTTGGCGGCTCCTTCCAGTGAGATCGGCTCGTCTCAGATCCAGCCTAGTTCCGTGACGAGACGGTCCATCGGCACGTCGTGAGACTCCACCGGAATGGAGGCGAGTTGGGTGGAAAAGAGCACTCCGGTCAGGGTCGGCTTTCGACCATGGGAGAGGGCGGATTCCAGAAAGCGGTCGTAGTGCCCTTTTCCGCGCCCCAGTCTCGCCCGCGTTTGGGGGTCGAATCCCAGGCCGGGAACGAGAATCAATTCCGCTTCGGACGGCGCGACCTCGGGGTGACGGAAGGGATCTGGTTGGCGGATCCCGAGGCTGCCGGGAAGGGCCTCGGCGAGGTGGGGGAGGTGGTGAAAAACGATCCGGCCCTCCGGGGTGATGCGCGAGGCACACCATCGCTTTTCCGGAAAGGCCTCGATCAGAAGGGCGAGATCGGGTTCTCCGGGCAGGGCGAGGTAGGCGAACACCGTCGTGGCGGATCGGAAGCCTTCATCCTCCGACAGGTGGCGGCGAATCGCCGCCGCGTGATTGGATCGCGCCTCCACCGGAAGCCGTCGAATCCGGGATTGCAGGACACGCCGCAGATCCGCTTTCTCCATCGGGATCAGGGCTGTTTGTATTGGGCGAGGGCTTCCGGGAGATAATATTCCAATTGGGCGATTCGTTTTTCGTCCATCGGATGGGTGCTGAGAAAGTTCGGCATGCCTCCCCCTTTCTGATTCTGTTGTTTCCAGGCGGCGAAGCGCTTCCAGAGCGAGACCGCTTCGCGGGGATCGTAGCCGGCCCGGGCCATGTAGATGGCTCCCATGCGGTCGGCTTCGAGTTCCTGTTGACGGGAGAAGGCGCGGGTGGCGACGAGGGCACCGGCTCCGAGGGCGGCGGTCGGGAGGACTCCGTTGCCCCCATCCCGGTTGAAGAGGTATCCGGCTCCGGCGACGGCGGCTCCGGCAAGAACCTGCTGCGAGACACGCTCTCCGGAATGGCGGGCGACGACGTGAGCGACCTCGTGACCGATCACCGCGGCGAGTCCCGCATCATTTTGCGTCACCTGAAACAGGCCGGTGTGGACCCCGACTTTTCCTCCGGGGAGGGCGAAGGCATTTGGGGTGGCGTCTTCGAACACGACAAATTCCCACTGTGCATCGGGCACCGGCATGTAGACCGAGAGGCGTTTTCCAACCCGCTGCACCGGCTCGGTGTAGGCGGGATTGGTCGAGATCTTTTTGGTCTGCTTGATCTTCTGAAATTCGGTCAGGCCAAGAGCCGCCTCCTTGGCGGGCGGCAGCATGTTGATCTGTTTCCGTCCGGTTTCGGGCACGGTGGTGGTGCAGGCTACGCCCACGAGGGCGGCCAGCAAGGTGGAGACGGCGAAGTAACGGGCCGGTCGGGATTTCATAGAGGATTCGAAGGAAACAGAAACGGATCGCTTTCAAAACGATCCGGAGGCCGAGCGCTTAGCTCGAATTTTCATCCGTTTCCCTTACGCCTCGCCGCAAGGGAATCTTTCACGCATTCGCGAATCAGAAGAACAGATCGGAGAGGGACTCGTCATCGAGTTGCCCCGGATCGACCACGGCCACGAGCTGCCCGAGATACTCCACCGCAGCCATTTCCGAAGCCGGGTCAAAGGCTTCGGCAGATTCCGCGCCCTGCGAAAGGGGCAGGGAGGATTTGGGGCGAAAGGAATCGAGCAGCGCGGGTGCGGCGAGTGCCACGGCGGCGGCGGCACCAAGCGAGGTCAGCCACAAGATTCTGTGGGCAGCGATCCGCTGGCGTATCGGTTCCCACCATCCCGAAGAGGCTCCGGGCGATTGCCGTGCT